>CAIQDO010000692.1 GCA_903870555.1 uncultured Caulobacteraceae bacterium | reverse complement strand
GCATCCGTCGTACGCCCTCGTTGATCCGTGCCCGGTCCATCCGCGTCTCCTGTTCCCAGGCGACATAGGACCGGTCACTTCACGAGCTACGAACTCCGGACACATCACGAGCTAACCACAGGTCAGACCGCTGGGGATGGACACCTTCGCGGTGGCCTCTGATGATGCTGGCGCTCCAGTGCGATAGCGATGAATGGCGAAGATCGCCGCGTCGCCGACGACCGACGGTAGCGGCCGGCCTTCGACCAGATCCCGCGGATCGGCGACCATGGCGGCCAGATCAGTGGCCGTGGCGCAACCAAAGTCGCTGTGGACGGTGTTGGCGAAGTCGTTGCCCGGCCGCTTGCTCCAGTTGGGACAGCCGCGCACCCGCGCCGTCGCATGGTCCACGATCAGCCGGAGTTCACCCTCGCCGACATCGCCGGCGACCGCCACCGACGGACGAAGCCCGTCCCGGGCCAGGGCGGCGGCGAGGACGCGGGCGCGGGCCTCGGCCAGAATGGCAGGACCCCGCTCGATCACGATCCTGTCGCCGCGACCGACATCGCCGGTGGCCAGCAGAACGTTGAAGGCCTCGATCTGGCCTGGCGCCGGGGTCACACCCCCAGGCGGAAAATGCACCACGAGCTCCTGTCTGGCGACGGTCACGTCGATGGCCGCGGGCGACTCGCTGGTCCTCGTCGGCGCCAGGGGCTGGGAGGACCCCGTCGCACAGGCCGTCAGGCCGGCGGCGATGACAAGGGAAACAGAAAACGACAGGCGCGGATGCGGCGTCATTGTTGGACTGCCTTCGCTGGCGGAGACGCGGTCACGACGGCGGGCGGAGGCGGACCGGGCGTGTAGTCAGCGCCGTCGCGCAAACGGGCGGCGTCGGTGGGGGCGACATAGCCGTCGACCGGCGAGGCCAGGCGATGGTTCGACGGGCGAACGATATAGGGGGTGACGATGATCACCAGTTCGGTTTCGCTTCGCTCGAAGCGATCGGATCGGAACAGGGCGCCAAGCACCCCCATGTTCCCGAGTCCGGGAACCTTTTGGATGTCATGCGTGACATTGTTCTGGATCAACCCGGCGATGGCGAAACTCTGGCCGCTCGCCATGTCCACCGTGGTTTCCGCTCGGCGGGTCGTCAGGGCCGGCACTTTCACGCCGTTGAGCGTCACCGCACCACTGTTGGAGAGCTGACTGACCTCCGGGCGAACGGTCAGTCGGATCCGGCCGTCGTCGGTGATCGTCGAGACCGATTCCAGGCTGACGCCATAGTTCTTGAACTGCACCGTCACCTGGCCTTGGCCCTGGGGCACCGGGATCGGGTATTCGCCGCCGGCCAGAAAGGAGGCGGTTGCGCCCGAGACGGCCGTAAGGTTCGGCTCGGCCAGAACGGTGACAAGGCCCTCGGCGTCGAGGGCGTCGATCACCGCATTGAGATCCACCGCCCCGACCTTAAAGCCGGTCAGAAGGGAGGTGAGGCCAGGCAGGCCCGGCACCTGCTGCGGCGCGTCGGCCACGGGGTTGAGGCCGGCGACGCCGCCGACCCCCGTCGCGGCGCCAAAATGGAATCCGCCCGCGGTGGTGACGGCGGTCCAGTTAACGCCGAAGGCCTTGATGACCTCCCGGGACACTTCGACCACCCGAACGCGCAGGTTGACTTGGTTGGGCGCGTCCACCCGCAGAAGATTGACCAGATGATCCTGGTCGGGAACGTAGCGCAGAACGATCGACCGGACGGTCTCGGCCTCGCCCGCCGACCCGACGACGCCGGACAGCACCAGGGCCTTGTTCGAACTGCCGACCTCGATATCGCCGCCCGGCGCGAGCCGCTTCAGGTCCTCGCGAAGCTGGGTAAGGTCGTAGCCAACGGTGATGTTCATGTTGACAAGGGTCTGGTCGTGATCGTCCACCGCCATCAGGCTCGTCGAGCCCTGCCCCTTGGCAATCACATAGACCATCGTCGGCGAGCGGACCTGGACGTCGGCGATGGTCGGATCGCCAATGAACACGCCCGCGGCCGGCGAATCGAGATGGATCAGACGCCCCTTGCCGAGATCGAGCTCCAGCTGGGTCGGCGGCGTCACCGGAGACTGAGCCAGGGCGACGGAGGCCGCGCCACCGAGAGCGATCGCCACGGCCAGACCGGTCGCTCCCCGCGGCCATGAATGTTTGCGACTGTGAATCCTGGTCATGGAATCTGCGCCCCTCTCGGGCTCGCGGCGGTGAATCCGACCTCGCTGACGGCATCACCCCGCACGATGACCAGGCGCCGCAGTGGCCGTGGCGAAGCCGCCGGCTTACGGGGTTGCTCCGAGGTCTGACCGGCCAACAGACCCTTGGCGGCCTCGCTGTCCCAGGTATGGGTCGGCTCGGCGGGGGCCACGTCCCCGCCGGGGCGGCCGAGGCTGCGCAGGCTGAGGGAGAGCACGCCAAGGTCCGCCGCCACCGAAACGATTTCGGCCTGCTTTGGCGTCACTTCCAGTGTCGCGGTCTTGGGGGCGACGATGTCCTTCTTGTCGGTCTTTTTTTCGTCGGACAGGGTCTGATCGACCCCGACCACCCGCAGGTCGGCCAGAACCGTCTCGCTGACGTGGCGGGTCGGCCCGTCCTTGTCCTTGGGCTGAACGGTCAGGGTCAGAATCAGATCGACACGGTCCCCCGGAGTGACGAAACCCGCCATCCCCGTGTTCGGTCCGACATTGATGGTGATGGCCCGATCGCCCGGCGTGAGCACAGCCGCCATGAATCCGCGATCACCCGGCCGCACGATCTTACCCGATGTGAGAGGCTCGCCAGCGGCAAGCCGGGTCCTGGCCACGGCGCCAACGAAGTCCTGGACCCTGCCCCTCGCGTCGGTGACATAGGCGGCGGCCGGATCATCGGCTGGCCAGACCTGCCAGCGCACGGAATCGGCGGTCAGCAGGGTTCCGGCCGCCAGGTCCGTCTTCGCCACCAGCACCTTCACCGCCGGAGCGCCGCCG
>CAIQDO010000691.1 GCA_903870555.1 uncultured Caulobacteraceae bacterium | reverse complement strand
CGCAGCAGCCGCGCGATCAACTGGGCGCGTTCGAGATGGACGCCGGTGACCATGAACCGCCAGCCCTCTCCGTGGCTCATGGTGGCGTCGGCGGCGCCCTTGAACAGATGCAGGTCGGCGATGATCTCCTGCAGGAATTCCGGGGCGTCGGCCTCGAAATCCTGCTCGGCGCGGGCGCTGGTGACCCGCAGATAGAGCATGTTCAGACGCTCCCAGGTCTCGGTGGTGATCTGGTCGCGCACCTGCCGGGCGTTCTCCCGGGCATGGGCCAGGGAGGCGACCACCGATCCAGCGCCTTCGCGGTCGAGCACCAGGGCTCGCGCGGCGTCGAGCGGGTGATCGCCGCTGGCCGGCTCGGCGGCGCCGAGGGCCGCCCGGGCCAGTTCCGCGGCCTGAGTTCCGGCGTCGGACTGGTCGAGGGTGGCGTTGAGCATCACGAACGACAGGCGCGCCAGATGCTCGGCGCGTTCGACATGACGGCCGAGCCAATAGAGGCTGTCGGCCACGCGGGCGAGCATCATGGGTCGATCTCCGTCGCATGGGCGTCGGCCGCCGCGGGATCGTCCGACAGAACCCAGGTGTCCTTCGACCCGCCGCCCTGGCTGGAATTGACCACCAGAGACCCGCGCTTGAGAGCGACGCGGGTGAGCGCGCCCGGCGTCACCACCACCTTGTCGCCAGACAGGATGAAGGGGCGCAGGTCGACGTGGCGGGGCTCGATCTTGCCGTCCACCAGGCAGGGGGCGGTGGACAGCTGAATGGTCGGCTGGGCGATGTAGTTCGCCGGATCGGCCTTGAGGGCCTCGGCGAAGGCCTCGCGTTTGGCGACGGTGGCGTGGGGCCCGACCAGCATGCCGTAGCCGCCGGAAGCGCCGACCGCCTTGACGACGTATTTGTCGAGGTTGCCGAGCACATGGTCGAGCTCGGACGGGTTGCGGCAGAGGAACGTCTTGACGTTCGGCAGGATGGAGTCCTCGTCGAGGTAGTATTTGATGATCGACGGCACATAGGCGTAGACCGCCTTGTCATCGGCCACGCCCGTGCCCGGGGCGTTGCACACCACGACGTTTCCCGACCGATAGGCGTTGAACAGCCCGGCGACGCCCAGCGAAGAGTCGCGGCGGAAGCTCAAGGGGTCGATGAAGTCGTCGTCGACCCGGCGGTAGATCACATCCACGCGGCGCAGGCCGGAGGTGGTGCGCATGTAGACGAGGTCATCATGGACGGCGAGGTCGCGGCCCTCCACCAGGGGCACGCCCATCAGCCGGGCCAGATAGGCGTGCTCGTAGTAGGCCGAGTTGTAGACCCCCGGCGTCAGCACCACCACCTGCGGGTTATGTCGCCGCTCGCCGGCCATGCTCTTGAGGGTGGCGAGCAGCAGGTCGGGATAGCGTTCCACGGGCCTGACCCCGGCCTGACGGAAAGTGCCAGGGAAGGTCCGGCGCGAAGCGTCGCGATTGGCCAGCATGTAGGACACGCCCGACGGCACCCGCAGGTTGTCTTCCAGGACGAAGAACTCGCCGTCCTGGCCGCGGATCAGGTCGCTTCCGCAGACGTTCACATAGGCGTTGTGAGGCACATAGAGGTGCTGCATCTGCCGCCGG
>CAIQDO010000690.1 GCA_903870555.1 uncultured Caulobacteraceae bacterium | reverse complement strand
CGACACGACGCCGGGCGGGCTTGGCCGGACAGGCGCGGGGCGGCCCGCGACAATCCGTCCTTCGACTTGACGCACACTACAGCCGGCTCACGTCAGAACCGGTCGCCAGACGATCCCGCACGCGTGTAAGCCAAGCTAGGCGGCGTCGGGCGATTTGAGCGTGGCAAATCGCACACTGGGCGGAATTTGTCTGTCAAACCACCTCCACCCGCGCGCCATGGCCAGGTGCGGCGGCTAGGCGCCCGTCGCGGGTTATCAGAGGCGCGTCCAGCGCCTCGGCCAGGGCGACATAGGCGGCGTCATAGGCGGTCAGGTTGTGGCGCAGGGCCCAGATCCGCGGCAGCAACAGATCGTGGGGGTAGCGCCGAACGGGCAGGTCGGACAGGTCGGCGAGCGCCGCGCGTCCACGGTCCTCGAAAATCTCTCCGGCCGCGGCGAGGCGGCGCAGCACCTGGGCGATCTCGATGTCGAGCAGGTGGGGCGCGTGCAGGCTTTCGTCGGCGTCGAACAGGCGAGCCTCGATCCGGGCGCCGTCGCCCGTTCGCAGCAGAACCTCAAGCAGCGCCGAGGCGTCGACGACGATCAAGCGCGGTCCCGCTCCGCCCGAACGGCATCGGCCAGCGACAGGGTGGGGACGACGGACGATCGGCTCGCCAGGCGCGCCCGCAGGTCCGCCAGAGTCGGCCGCTCGGCGACCCGGCGCATCTCGGTCAGCAGATAGTCGGACAGCGACTGCCCCGCGAGGGCGGCGCGGGACTTCAGCTGACGATGCAGATCATCGGGGACGTTGCGGATCTGGATCATGACGGTCATGCGCGAAGGCTGATCGCATGTGCGTCACATGTCAACCGGTCGGGCGCCTGTCTGGAAACGGGGACATGGTAAGACGTCACCGTTATTAGCGATTCCGAAATGTCGCAACGGGCGGTCGCGCGTCAGGCGGGAAGGCGTTGCCGGGTCGGGTTGGGGATGGCCCGCCCCATGGCGACGGCCTGTTCGATCCAGGCCTCGATGGCGTCGTGAACATTGTGAAGCGCCTCGACGTCCGTGGCGCCATCCGACATGCATCCGGGCAGATCCGGCACAGTGGCCAGATAGCCGCCGCCGTCGGCTTCGCTCAGGGGCTCGATGGTGATCACGAAACGCGGACTATCCATGGCTGTCTGCGGCCTCCACCGCGTCAATATAATCGACAAACAGTCGACTATACACCCGCTTGATCGGCCGGTGCGCGGGGATGGTCAGGATGACGGCCAAGGACGGGTGGGCGACCCGGTAGTGGGACCCGCGCCCTGGCGCGACGCATTCGACACCGCAGGCGCGGCAGACGGCGGCTATGTCCTCGATCCGCCAGTCCCCAGCGGGATTGCGCCGCATGGCCTCCAGACGCTTTTCGGTTCGCGCCATCATCGCGCGCTATCCCTTGAACATGTTTGCACGGCGCGCCGAAATAAGCGTTCAACATAGGCGTTATTAGCTCATATTGCAATATTCGAATTTGGGCCTTGTTTGGGGCCCAGCGCCCGCTCGGCCTTCATCCGCCGAACGGTCGAAAACAGGCGGTCGGCGTCGGTGTGGGGAATGAAGGGGCAGTTCCAGTCCAGGGTCTCCATGGTCGCCCGCCAGGGGTCGTGAGCCGGCATCGGCCGGGAGCCGTGCAGCCTCACCCCCGCCCCACCCTCAAATCCATCAAGAACTCCGACCCCGGCTTCAGCCCCGTGACCAGCAGGCGGTCGCGGGCGCGGGTGCAGGCGACGTAGAGGAGGTGGCGTTCGGTGTCGTAGACCTCGTCGAGGTCGCTTTCCTCGACGACGGCGTCGATGCGTTCGGCGAGCGGCAACTGCGGATTCCGATGATGCCGCCATGTCATTCCAAGATCATGCCGCCAGGCATTCCGAGATGATCCCGCCACCCCAAGGGGGGCGCTTTTCGACGGTGTGATTGGCGTGGTTTTTCTGGGGTTGGTCAAGCCTGAGGTTTGGCCTTGGCGCGCCGCAGGGATTCGCCGGTGAGATCGAGGCGGTGGGCGTTGTGGACGAGCCGATCGAGGATGGCGTCGGCGTAGGTGGCGTGACCGATCAGGGCGTGCCAGTCGGCGACGGGGACCTGGCTGGTGACGAGGGT
>CAIQDO010000689.1 GCA_903870555.1 uncultured Caulobacteraceae bacterium | reverse complement strand
CGCTAGACTTGCCGGATGCGCACAGAGTCTCCCCAGCCCGTCCGGCTCTCCGACTATCGCCCGCCCGCGTTCCTGATCGACGAGGTCCATCTCGACTTCGCGCTCGAACCCCACGCCACAAGGGTCAAGGCCCGGCTGACGGTCCGGCGCAATGGCGATCACGCCGAGCCGCTGCGGCTGAACGGCGAGCGGCTGACGCCGGTGTCGGTGGCTGTTGACGGTCGCGTGCTTGAGGCCGGCGAGCACACCATCGATGACGAGTGGCTGACCGTTCCGAGCGTTCCGGACGCTTTCACCCTGGAGACCGAGGTCCGGATCGATCCGGCGGGCAACACCGCGTTGGAGGGCCTCTATGTGTCAGGTGGCCGGTTCTGCACCCAGTGCGAGGCCGAGGGCTTCCGCAAGATCACCTGGTACGCCGACCGGCCGGACGTGCTGGCCCGTTTCACGGTGCGGATCGAGGCGTCGCGATCGTTTCAGCATCTGCTGTCGAACGGCAATCTCGTCGAATCCGGCGACCTGCCGGACGGCCGCCATTTCGCGGTTTGGAACGATCCGTTCCCCAAGCCCTGCTACCTGTTCGCCCTGGTGGCGGGCGAGCTCGACGTGCTGGAGGACAGCTTCGTCACCGTCAGCGGCCGGACGGTGGCCCTGCGCATCTTCGTCGATCCGGGCATGGCGCCCCGCGCGGCCTACGCCATGGACAGCCTCAAGCGGTCGATGGCCTGGGACGAGAGCGCCTGGGGCCGGGAATACGACCTCGATCTGTTCATGATCGTCGCCGTGCGCGATTTCAACGCCGGGGCGATGGAGAACAAGGGGCTGAACATCTTCAACTCCTCGCTGCTGCTGGCCGACCCGGAGACCGCCACCGATCTCGACTACGAGCGGATCGAAGGGGTGGTGGCGCACGAATATTTCCACAACTGGACCGGCAACCGCATCACCTGCCGCGACTGGTTCCAGCTTTGCCTGAAGGAGGGCCTGACGGTGTTCCGCGACCAGGCCTTCTCGGCCGACATGCGCGGCCACGCGGTGCAGCGGATCAAGGAGGTGCGCACCCTGCGTGCCCGGCAGTTCTCCGAGGATGCCGGCCCCCTGGCTCATGCCGTGCGTCCCGGCGCCTATGAGAAGATCGACAACTTCTACACCGCGACCATCTACGAAAAGGGCGCGGAGGTGATCCGCATGCTGCGGCTGCTGATCGGCGAGGCCGATTTCCGACGCGGCATGGATCTCTATTTCGATCGCTGGGACGGCCACGCCACCACCGTCGAGGCCTTCATCGCCTGCTTCGCCGAAGTCAGCGGCCGCGACCTGACCGACTTCTTCGCCTGGTACGAGCAGGCCGGTACGCCGACCGTCAATATCGAGTCGGCCTATGACGCCGAGGCCAAGGCCCTCGACCTGACCCTGAGCCAGATCACGGCCCCGACCAACGGCCAGCCGGACAAGCGCGCCATGCCGATCCCGATCAGCTTCGGCCTGCTCGACCAGGACGGCCGCGTGCTGCGCGACACCGATCTGGTGGTGCTCGACACCCCGACGCGGACGCTGCGGCTGGAGGACATCGGCGAGCGGCCGATCCTGTCGGCGCTGCGCGGTTTTTCCGCCCCCGTCACCCTGACCACCAACGCCCCGGCGCGCGACGCCTACGCCCTGCTGGCGGGCGACCCGGACCTGTTCAACCGCTGGGAAGCCGGCCAGGGCCTCGCCCGCGACCTGATCCTGGCCCGCGCCGATGGCCGGCCCGACGAGGTCGGCGAGGAGCGCTTCGCCGAGGCGCTCGGCCGCGCCGTCGACGATCAGTCGTCGGAGCCGGCGTTCAAGGCCCTGCTGCTGTCCCTGCCGTCGGAGGGCGATCTGGCGGTGCTTTCGGGGCCCGCCGATCCCGCCGCCCTGCACGGCGCCCGCCAGGCCCTGCGCGCGCGCATCGCCGTGCACCTGGGCGACACCCTGCGGCGGCTGCATGGCGGCCTGCAGGAGAGCGGCGAATTCTCCCCCGACGCCGCCTCGGCCGGACGCCGCGCCCTGCGCAACGCCGCCCTGGAGATGCTTTCGGCCGATCCGCAGCAGCGCAACCGCGACCGCGCCCGCGGCCACTTCGAGGCGGCGGCCAACATGACCGACGCCATGGGCGGGCTGAACGCCCTGATCCTGATGGGCGGGGCGGACGCCGACGAGGCCCTGACCGACTTCTACGCCAAATGGAAGGACGAGCCGCTGGTGGTCGACAAGTGGTTCTCGATCCAGGCCCGCGATCCCGCCGCGGGGGCGCTCGGCCGGGTGTTGGGCCTGACCGCCCATCCGGCCTTCGATCCGCGCAATCCCAACCGCCTGCGCAGCCTGATCGCCGCCTTCGTGATGTTCAATCCGGCCCGCTTCCACGATCCCAGCGGCGCCGGCTACCGCTTCCTGGCCGACCAGATCCTGATCGTCGACTCCTTCAACCCGGCCCTCGCCGCCCGCCTCGTCGAGCCGCTGGGCGCCTGGGCGCGCTATGTGCCGGAGCTCGGCGCGCTGATGAAGGCGCAGCTGGAGAGGCTGGCGGCGGCGCAGAGCCTGTCGAAGAACGTGCGGGAGCTGGTGGGGCGGTCGCTGGGTTAGGAGCTGGCGGGGCGGGCGGCGTCATCGACGCCTAAAGCACCTCATCCCGGAACGCCGAAGGCGTGAGAATGCGGGCGCGGCCAAAGTGGCCACGTTGCAGAAGACCGGCCCGAAAGTCTCCGGTGACCAGATAGTCGGCCTCCCCCGCGACGGCCATCGCCAGCAAGAAGGTGTCGAAGGGGTCGTCCGCCTCCTCGACCGGAGGCAGGCGATCCAGCACCAAAGCGCGCTGCAGATTGTTGACCATGGCGCCAACCCGGTGCGGCTGGAGGATGGTCTTGAAACGCGGATACCGGCTGGCGCGCGTCAGTTCGTCCAGCTGAGTCACCGACGTCACAATCTCGAAGCGGGCCGCTCGCCAAGCTCTGTAGATGGTGTCGGAGGGGCCGAGTGGCGAGATCAGGGCGCTTAGAAAGACGTTGGTGTCGAGCACGACCCGCATCAGCGTCGGCGCGACCAGTCCACCGCCTCGGCGATCATGGCCGCCAGTTCGCCTTCACCGACCTCGGCGTTCGCGGCCTTTGCCTGCTCGGCAGTCAGTTCGAGAATATGGGCGCGCACGGCCTCTTCGATGAATCGGGACAGGTCACCCTTACGGCCGCCGCCCTGGTCGGCGAGATGGACCCGCAAGGCCCGGTCCGTGTCTGGCGACACGGCGATGTTCCAGCGGACGGTCGTCACTGCGAGCCTCGGTGTTTATGTGTGTGGGTGTTTATATGTGTACTCGCCCCCGTCGCCAACCCTTGTGGAGGGTTCAGGTGGGTTCCGTGTCGATCGCACATGAAACATGTCCGCTTTTCGTAGCGCATCGAATGTCCGCTGCTCTTGGTTTCGCCTTTCAGGGGACCGCCGAGCCATCTGGCGCCTGGGCAAGGTACGTGCCGGAACTCGGTGCACTGATGAAGATCCTGGTCGAACGGCTCGCTGCGGCGCAGAGCCTGTTACAGAACGTGGCGGATCTGGTGGGCCGGTCGCTGGGGTAGGGGGGAGCTGGCTGGTTCTTGCAACCGACGCCGCCCGCCTACATATTGACCGTAATATCGGTCAATGGAGCGATCTATGACCCAGCCAACCAGGACGGCGACCGTGCCCGGCGGCCGGCGTCGGGCCGCGACCGTCAGGCGCCACGCCCTTGTCGGCGCCTTCTCCCTGGCCGGCCTGATGGATGACCGCGGGGCGGTGAACATCGATCACGTCGCCGACGTCTTCAGCATGTCGAACGCCCAGCTGGCGGACACGGCGGGGCTCGCCCGCGAGGCGTTCCAGAAGGCCAGCCGCCGCGACGGCCCCAAGGCGCAGAGCCGGGTGCGTGAGATGCTGGAAATCATCAACCTCGTGCAGGGTTGGGCCGGCGGCGCGGCTCAGGCGATGGCCTGGTATCGCGCCGAGCCCATCCCGGCTTTCGGCGGGCGCACGGCGGAGGCCCTGGTCAAGTCGGGGAACGCGACGGCGGTGCGCGACTATGTCGATCACCTTGCGACCGGCGGATACGCCTGAGGCTTCCGCGTGCGGTTCACGGGCGAGTGTTTCCGCGCGCATGATCCCACCTGGGCGTGGAGCCCGCTCTCCGGCGCGGGGGCCGCCCTCAAGGGGCGGCGATTCAACTGGCCGGGGCTGGAGACGCTCTATCTATCAATCGGCTTCAACGCGGTCTTCCGCGAGGTGTCCGGCGGGTTCGCGCACCGGCTGACGCCCTATGGGCTGTGCAGCTACGACGTTGATTGCGAGGACATCGTCGATCTGCGCACCGACAGGGATCGGGCGGCGGCCGGCGTGGCGTTGGACGATCTGGCCTGCGCCTGGGGCGATGCGCTCATCGCCCGGCGCGAGCCGGCGTCGTGGGGCGTCGCCGAAGCGCCGCCGCGGTCACGCCGAAACCGACTAGCATCAGGGCCCAGGCCGAAGGTTCCGGCACGGCCGAGATGTTCTGAATGCCGTTGCTGAAGGCGAGGGAGTAGCCGGGGTTCTGCGCGAGAAAGGCCGGATCGATCGTGACGACAGGGTCGATCCAGGCGCTCGCCACGCCGTCTAGCGCGGTTACGGTGTCCGCGACGAGAGTGAACTGCCCCTCCGACCCGGGAGTCGAAGATGTGCCCGCCAGGACATCGGTTGTTCCAGAGTAGTGGAACAGACCGCAATTGCCGCCATTGAAGTCATATCGCCCGCCGCAACTGTCGGTCATGTAGCGGGAGCCTTGAACATAGACGAGCACGTCGGATGTGCCGATCGCGTCACTTCTGGCGGCGCCCGTCCCGGAGAGAAAATAGGACCCGGAGAAATTCAGCGGCACCACGGTGTTCGCCGGTCCGTTCACCACCACGGAATAGATCAGGGTGGCTTCGGTGTCGTTCTGGTTCGGAGTGCACTGGGAGTCCGTGCAGGTCGATACCGTATTTGACGAGACGGACACATAGGGTGTGTTTTGTAGCACGATCGTGCCGTCAGTGGTCCCATACGGATTGAAGGTGCTGAACCGATAGGATCCCAGGCCATCTTTCCTCGACACCGTGAGGTTGACGTAGCCGTAGGTGGGATTGGTGGAGTTTGAGAAACCAAACGACTCTATATCCGTCGGGGGCGAGGTCGCGAGCGCCGGACCGGCGCCGAGCGCCGCCGCAAACAGCAAGGCGTGAACTCCACCCACCGCGCAAAAACGTTTCACTCGACCCTCCGACCTTGTGTGCATGCTCTCTCTTCCTCGTTTCGGGCGCCCGTCGCGCCTGGATGGGGTCGTGAGCCGATCCGCTGACCCGACGATGCAAGGTTAGCCCAGATCGAGCGCGCAACAGGTTGCGACGACCACCGTCTGGTTGCGACGGAGGACGTCTGGTTGCGAATGGTTGCGAATAGCGAGGCTTCCGCCTTGATGATCCCCTTCGCAGGGGACGGACTTCGTCAGACCTTCGCGAGGTTGCGGTGGTTACGCCATGTCACCGGAATTCCTAGGGATTTGAAACTCAGCCCTCCGCCGCGGCGTGGGCGGCCGCGGCGGCGGCCATCATCTTTTCGAAGGCGCCGGTGCGGATCAGTTCGCGGCGTTCGGCCAGGCCGCGGTGGAGTTCGGTCAGGACGCGGGCGGCGTGCTCGTTGCGCTGGATCGCGGCCCAATAGGCGGCGACCCTGGGGTTGGCCGGGATGGGGTCGGCGACGCCGGTGGCGGGCAGGACGTTCTCCACCATGAAGAGGCCGGGAACGAGGGCGCAGTCGGCCATCGTCAGACGGCCGCAGCAGGCGAAGCCGTCTTCGCCGATCAGCCGGTCCAGCGCCTTGATGTTGCGCGTCACCTGGCCGGCCAGCAGGTCGACAATCCCCTGGTTGCGGGTCGCTGCGCGGCTCTGGGGCGACAGCATGAACATGTTGTTCATGATGTAGATATCGCCGATACGGGCCACGGTGCGGATATGGGCGGTCTCGCGCGGCGTCGCGCCGAGCATCGAGGGCTCCGGATAGATTTCCTCAAGATACTCCGCGATCACATCGGATTCCGGCATCATGTCGCCGTCGATGTCCAGCACCGGGATCCGGCCGATCGGATGGGTGTCGCGGAACTTCGGCATACCGAAATCCGCGGGCCGTTCAAAGGGGATGTCGGTGATCCCCTTGGCGTAGATCTGCATCCGGACGCGGGCGGAATAGGGACTGAGGTCCCCGGAATAAAGCTTCATCATCTCAGGCGTTCCTCCCCATGTTGCGAGTCAGTTCGCACGGGCGGGCGGCGCGAGTCCATCACTCACCCGGCCTAAGGAAGGAGGCCGAGGCTCTTCAGGGACGGGACGTGAATGAACGGCATGTACTCGTTCCACCCCAGGAGCAACGAGAACGTCGCATGGATGGCCGGGGCGCTCAGCGACGCCATGACCAAATATTCCACGGCTTCACGGCCGTGCATGCGGAAATACAGCGGTGGCAGGAACACCGTCATCGCCGCCGGGAGGCCGTAGTACAGCGGCCAGGGCAATCCATGGGTGGCGCCCCATTTGGCAAAGACCATGCCAATCACGACGACGACGAAGGCCACCGCGGCCACGGCGACGGGCTTGGGGCGGTCCGTTCGCCCCCTCAGCGCCACCCCCAGGATGGCGAGAAAGACGATGAGGGAGGTGATAACGAAGGCTGTGAAATGAACGAGCGGCATGGAAGCTCCGAACACTCAGGGTTTGACCAGGGCCTCGAAGGCGGCGTGGGCGGCGTTGCGCGAGGCGGCCAGCCGTGTGATCAGGGCGGCGTAGCTCTTCGCCCCGCCGGCCTTGGCCAGCAGGGTCTTGAACGCCGGCGGTTCGTCGTCGGGCGAGGCCCGATCGTCGAGGGCGATCTTGAGCAGTTGCGACAGGTTCTGCTGCAGGCGCCAGGCGCGGCGCACGCCGGTCAGCATCGCCCGGCGCGACGGCGCCGCCGCGATCAAGGCCGCAAGGGCCTCGTCGGTGTTCTGGCGCAGCGGACCGCCGTCGGCGGCGCCGATCAGCATCAGGTGCTGGGCGCAGAACTCCATGTCGACCATGCCGCCCTCGCCGAGCTTGAGGTCCCAGAAGCCGTTCGGCGGCCGTTCGGCGGCCATCAGTGCGCGCATGTCGAGCACGTCCGTGGCGGTGACCGAGGGATCGCGAGGCCGGCGCAGGATGCGCTCAATCTCCCGCGCGGCGTCGGTGGCGAAAGAGGCAGAGGAGGCCCAGACCACCCGCGCCCGGCACAGGGCCAGCAGCTCCCATGTCTCCGCCTCGCCCTGGTAGTAGGAGTCGAAGGCGGCGAAGCTGACGGCCACCGGCCCGGAGGTGCCGGACGGACGGAGCTGCAGGTCGACCTTGTAGAGCTCGCCGGCGGCGGTGGGGGACGACAGGGCCGCCACAAGCCTTTGGGTGAAACGAGCGTAGAAGGTCTGGGCGCTCCAGCTCTTGACCGCCGATTCCCCCTGGGGAGTGGCGGGGCGGTACAGGGTCATCAGGTCG
>CAIQDO010000688.1 GCA_903870555.1 uncultured Caulobacteraceae bacterium | reverse complement strand
TCGACACCGGTCGACTGGCTTAGCCTGACCGTCACCGGCCGCGCGCGCTCGGCCATTCGTAGGCACCGGCGCCAATCGGAGAGAGAGGAGTTCCAACGGCTCGGCAAGGCGGCGCTGGAACAGACCTTCGCTCGGGCTGGCAAGACCCTGGCGGATGTCTCGTTGCGTCCGGCCTTGGATCGTTTTGCCGCAGCGGTAGACAGCGAAATCTTCCAGGCCGTGGGACAGGGTCGGGTCGCGGCGACACAGGTTCTGGAAGTGGTCTTTCCAGGCCTGGCGGAAACGGCGAAGGCGGCCGCCACCGCCCGAGGTCGCATCGACGATTCTGTCGCACCACACTACGTTCGCGGTGGCGGGGTCGAGCCGGGCGCCCGGCTGTATTTCGCTCGATGCTGCAATCCAGTGCCTGGAGACCGCATCGTCGGAATCACCGAGCCTGGCGGCGCGATAGCCATCCACGCTATCGATTGCGCCAGTCTCGCAGAGTTCGAATCGGAAGAATCTCTCTGGCGCGACCTGCACTGGACGCTTGAGGCCGAACGCAACACCACCTCGGAGACGCGCCTGGCGGCCACGATCCGCGACGCGCCGGGCGTGCTCGGCCAAGCCTGCACCATCATCGGCGAGGCTGGCGGAAACATCGTCGGCGTCAACATGCGTCACCGGCATTCGAATTTCTTCGATGTCGACTTCGACGTCGAGGTCAAGGACGCCCGTCACCTGACCCACATCGCCGCCGCGCTGCGGGCCTGCCCAAGCGTCGAGACCGTGGAGCGGGCAAGGGCCGATGCAATCTAAGGATATTCCCCGGCGCTTCGCCGGTGTAATCAGCGCCCCATGACCAACGAAGACGTTCTCCGGGAATTCCGCGAAGCCGGCGCTTTGCGGGAAGGCCATTTCATCCTCTCATCGGGCCTGCATAGCGGTGTCTTCCTGCAGAAGAATCTGGTGTTCATGCATCCGGATCGCTGCGAGCGGCTATGCCGAGCCCTGGCGGAGGCGATCACCGCCGCTGTCGGGAGCGTGGATGTCTGCGTCTCTCCCGCCGTTGGCGGCATCATTCCGGGTTATGAGACTGCCCGCCATTTGGGTGTGCCATCCATCTACGTCGAGCGGGAAGGGGGCGTCTTCAAATTTCGCCGGGGTTTTGCCATTCAACCGGGCGCGCGCGTGGCGATGGTCGAGGATATCGTCTCCACCGGCCTTTCGTCGCGCGAATGCGTGGAGGCGATCCGCGCCGCTGGCGGCGAGGTGGTTTGCGCGGCCTGCCTTGTTGACCGTTCCGGCGGTCGCGCCGATTCCGGCGCGCCAATGGTGGCTCTGGCGACGCTGGACGTGCCGGCCTGGCCCGCCGACGCCCTTCCGCCGGAGCTCGCCGCCATTCCGACAGAAGACCCCGGCAGCCGAAGGCTTGGCCAATGACCGGCCGCCTCGCGCCCCTGCGCCTGGGGGTCAACATCGACCACGTCGCCACCATCCGCAACGCCCGGGGCGAAGCCTATCCCGATCCGGCTCGGGCCGCCGACCTGGCGATGCTGGCTGGAGCCGACGGGATCACCGCCCACCTGCGCGAGGATCGCCGGCATATCTCCGACGCCGATATCGAGACGCTTGCCGCCCT
>CAIQDO010000687.1 GCA_903870555.1 uncultured Caulobacteraceae bacterium | reverse complement strand
TCGGCGGCCTGGACGACAAGGCCGCCGGCGACGCCGGCCCGCTCCATCAGCGGCGCGAGGTCGGCCGGTTCGAAATTGCGCCACAGCGGGCCGAGGTCGGGCGTCAGCCATCCGTAGTCGCCGCGCGACAGGCGCCAGAGGTGATGGTGGGCGTCGACGATCACGCGGACCCCGGAGCGATCAGGCCCTGGGCCTCCAGGTCCTGCCACAGGGCGTCCGGCGGCGGATGGCGGCAGTGGTCGAGGTTGGCCTCGGCCTCGGCGGCGGTGCGGGCGCCGGGGATCACCGACACCACGGCCGGATGGCGCAGCGGGAATTGAAGGGCTGCCGCCGGCAGGGCGACGGCGTGGGCGGCGCAGACCGCCTCCAGTCGCCGGGCGCGGGCGGCGACCTCGGCGGGAACGACGGCGTAGTCGTAGTGCGCCCCGCCGGCCAGGACGCCGGAATTGTAGGGGCCGCCGACGATGACTCCGACGCCGCGCGTCAGGCACAGCGGCAGCAGCTCGGCGGCTGCCGACTGGTCGAGCAGAGTGTGGCGGCCGGCCAGCAGAATGACGTCGAGCGCGACTTGCTCCAACGTCTCAAGGCACACCGCGACCTCATTGACGCCGACGCCGACGGCCCCGACCACGCCCTCGCGCTTCAGGTGGGCCAGGGCGCGGAAGGCGCCGCCGAGGGCCTCGGCGAACCGTTCGGCATGGGCCGCGCCGTGGGTCAGGGCGCCGAGATCGTGGACGAAGGCGATGTCGAGGCGGGTGCGACCCAGGCGCTCCAGGCTGGCCTCGACCTGGCGCATCGTGGCGTCGTAGCCGTAGTCGAAATAGGGCTCGAAGGGCGCGGCGTCGACGAAGCCGGTGTCCGGCGACAATGGGCCAAGGGCGGGGCGAAGACTGCGGCCGACCTTGCTTGAGACGATCACGCCGCGACGGGGATCGGAGCGGAGGAACCGGCCGAGCCTCTGCTCGCTGAGGCCGTGGCCGTAGTAGGGGGCCGTGTCGAAGAACCGCACGCCCCCGGCCCAGGCGGCGTTGAGGGTTCCGGCGGCGTCGGTGTCGCTGACCGGGGCGTAGAGGTTGCCGATGCCGGCGCAGCCCTGGCCGAGAACGGGAATCGCCTGGCGCGTGGCCGGCAGGATCCGGGTCGGCGGACGCCAGCGTTGGGTCTTCATGACAACGCCTCCCGGCTGTGCTTGATGGTCCGAAAATCAGGCGGGAAACGTTTCATGGAGCCGACGGCATGACAATCGCCATTACCGCCGTGCGGGCGCTCGACATCCGCTATCCCACCTCGCGCTTCCTCGACGGTTCGGACGCCATGAACCCCGATCCCGACTATTCGGCGGCCTATTGCGTGGTCGAGACAAGCGAGGCCGGCCTGACCGGACATGGCCTGGCCTTCACCCTAGGGCGGGGGACCGAGCTGGTGGTCGCCGCCATCGAGGCGCTGACCCCGAAACTGGTCGGCCGCAGTCTCGACGGAATCGACAACGATCTGGCCGGCTTCTGGCGGTCGCTGGTGGGCGACAGCCAGATGCGCTGGCTGGGGCCGGAGAAGGGGGTGGTGCACATGGCCGCCGCGGCCCTGGTCAACGCCGTCTGGGACCTGCTGGCCAAGCGCGACGGTCAACCGTTGTGGCGGCGCCTTGCGGCCATGTCGCCCGAGCAGATCGTCTCGGCCATCGACTTCCGCCACATCACCGACGCCCTGCCGCCGGAGCGGGCGCTGGCGATCCTGAAGGCTCGCGAGCCCGGCAAGGCCGAGCGGATCGCCGGCCTGCAGCGCGACGGCCACGTCGCCTACACCACCTCGGCCGGCTGGCTGGGCTATGACGACGACAAGATCCGCGGGCTTGCCCGGGCCGCCGTCGCCGACGGCTGGGGCGCCATCAAGATGAAGGTCGGCGGCAATCTTCAGGACGACATCCGCCGGGCCGGGGTGCTGCGCGAGATCCTCGGCCCCGACCGGCTGCTGATGACCGACGCCAACCAGGTGTGGGAGATCGATCAGGCCATCGGTTGGATGGCGGCGCTGAAGGGCGTCGATCCCTACTGGATCGAGGAGCCGGTCAGCCCCGACGACATCCTCGGCCACGCCCGGGTGAAGCAGGGCGTCGCCCCGGTGCGGGTGGCGACGGGCGAGCACTGCCACAACCGGATCATGTTCAAGCAGTTCCTCCAGGCCGACGCCATCGACGTGGTTCAGGTGGACGCGTGCCGCCTGGGCGGGGTCAATGAGGTGCTGGCGGTGCTGCTGCTGGCCGCGGCGTTCGACAAGCCGGTCTGCCCGCACGCCGGCGGGGTGGGCCTGTGCGAATACGTCCAGCACCTCAGCTTCTTCGACGCCGCCTGCGTGCGGTCGTCCGACGAGGGGCGGATGATCGAGCACGCCGCCCATCTGCACGAGCATTTCGTCGACCCGATCCGTGTCGAGAGCGGCCGCTACCTTGCGCCGGAACAGCCGGGATTCAGCGTCGAGATGAAGGCCCAGAGCCTGGCCGACTAC
>CAIQDO010000686.1 GCA_903870555.1 uncultured Caulobacteraceae bacterium | reverse complement strand
TCCCAACAGCGGGCGATCAATTGATCCCGGGGCACCACAGCCTGGCGCGCCTCGGACAAGGCGACCAGCACCTGCATCACCCTTGGCTCAAGCGTCTCGATCCGCGCGCCCAGGGCGATCTGGCGTGTCGCCGGCTCGACGCGCAGCGGTCCAATCGCGAACGGTGCGACGTTCGCGAGCCGGATCACTCCGAGCGATCGGCCTTCCCCCACGGCGCACCCTCCGAACCGCACCTGATGGGAACAATATCAGCCCGCCATCAGGATTTCATCAGCCTTGCCGTGTTGGCCGTTTGGGCGTTCGCCGCGAGCATCAACCTCCCTGTTCATCGGATCGGAAGGTCTCGTCTTGAGGAAAAGCGTGAAGTCCGCGGCCGCCGTCGTGACCCTGACGCTTGCCGTGGTCGGCGCCCCCGCCGCCAAGGCGCTGGTCATCAACGACTATTTCGACGCCACGATTGCCCTGGATCCCAACGCGGCCCAGATCCAACAGGCCATCCTCGAGACCACGGGCAGGATCGCATCGCTCTATTCGAACCCGGTCACCGTGGGGATCTATTTTCAGCAGCAACCGGGCTTCTACCTTGGGGCGTCTCAATCGAATTATTATTTTGTTTCGGTCGGCGACTACACCGCCGCGTCGCAGGCCGTGCTGGCGTCGCACCCGTCCGACGTCGTCCTCGCCGACGCGCTGGCCCATCTCGGGACCGGCGCGGGAGCCGACCCGACCACCAACATTCTGACCACCTCGGCCAATCTGAGAGCCCTCGGCTTCGACGCGCCCGGCGGGTTCGAACCGGACGGCAGCTATAGCGGGACCGGATCGCTCGATGGGGTGATCAGCCTCTCGACGATCAATCCGTTGGACTATGACCCGGCCATCCCCCCGTTCAGCTTCGCCGACGTCGAATTCAACGCCCGCAATACCATCGCCCATGAGGTCGACGAAATTCTTGGCGGCGGCGGCGCGGGCTCCGTGCTCAACTTCATCGACGATATCCAGAACGGCGGGACGGTGTTCGACCCCGCGACGGACCTGTTGGTGCTCGGTTCGGTCGGTCCGCTCGACCGGTTCCGGTATTCGGCGCCGGGCGTCCCAAGCTTCACGACCGATCCGAACGCCACGCCCTATTTCTCGCTGGACGGGGGCGCGACGGCGATCGTCGGCTTCAACGGCCTCGCGGTCGGCGATCACGGTGACTTTGGCCCATCGAACTGCGGCGATTTCGGCGCCAGCATTGGCGGCGACCATGTTCAGGACGCCTTCGCCTGCGCGAACGCCGCCACCATTCCATTGACCCGAGGGCGGCCCGAGGATGTCATGCTGCAGTCGATCGGCTGGACAGCGACACCCGAACCTCAGACCTGGGTGATGATGACCTTTGGCTTAGCCGTCATTGGCGGTCTCGCACGGCGACGCAAGGCGAATCAAGGCGCGCGTCAGCGTGATCGCGCCGAGCTCACGCGCCATTCAATCCATCTTAATTGCGCCTTGCGTCGAACAATACCCAGACGACACCGCCTTCTGAACAATTGATCATTGGAGAACCCAAGAGAAATGAACCCCAGGTTGTCAATCATCAAGAGAGCGGCACAGACGGCGTCTTTATCGCTCATGTTTTCGGTATGCCTGTGCTCGCCTTCAAACGCTTTCGTGGCGGGACGATGGGTCGGGATGCCCGCGAACGGCATTGTCACCGGGGGATCCGGCGGGTTGGGTCCGTTGCCGGTCTGCCGCGCCGATTTCAACCATGGCCAGCACCCGGGAAAGCTCTGGCAAGGCCAGTGCAATTTCGAATGGGGTTTTGAAGACAAACTGCAGTCGAATTTTCAGGTCCTGCTCGATGACGGGTATCATTGGGTGAACCCCTTCGTCGCGCCAGGCGCGGGCATTTTTGTCAGTGGATCAGTGCAGGTTCCAAACAACGCGGTTGATGGGGGCGACGCCGGCGACGCCGCCAACCACGTAAGATTGGTCGTTTGCCAAGCCTACGTCAGCCAGGACCGGACTTGGCACCCAGGGAAATTTTACGCCGGCAAGTGCAACATCGCCTGGGGCGGCGCGCCTTCGGCCGGCGGCGGGAACGTCAGCCGGGACAGAAAGGTCAGAACGCCCGACGTCTACGGCAACGTCTTGATCCTGGTGAAGTAAAATACGCCGCGTGGGCTGACGGACTGGCTGGACAATAGACCTGAGCGATCGAAAACGGTCGGCGCCCTCCAACATAGCGAATTGGCGCGCCTCACTCATCCTCAGTAAAGACATCCTGGTCCAGGCGTTTGAAATCCAGCGCCCGGCTGACCCGCACGTCGACACC
>CAIQDO010000685.1 GCA_903870555.1 uncultured Caulobacteraceae bacterium | reverse complement strand
CGCCGATCAACCCGGACGGCGGCGTGCGCGACCTGCTCAGCGGCCTGGGCCTGGCCAATCAGGTGCGGGGCATGGGACTGAAGGGCCAGGGCGACCTGCTGGACCTGTTCGGCAAGAGCGCCGGCGACATTCTCGACCAGTGGTTCGAGACCGATGTCCTCAAGGGCCTGATGGGCTTCGACGCCACCATCGGCAACTACGCCAGCCCCTACACCCCCGGCTCCGCCTATGTGCTGCTGCACCACGTGTTCGGCGAGGTGAACGGGGTCAAGGGCGCCTGGGGCCACGCGCTGGGCGGCATGGGGTCGATCACCCAGGCGATGCTGAAGGCGTGTCTCGAGGCCGGCGTCGAGGTGTCGGTCGACTCGCCCGTCAAGGAGATCGCCATCGCTGGCGGCAAGGCCACCGGGGTGGTGCTTGAGGACGGCAGCGACCTGTCGGCCCGGGCCGTGGTGTCGAACCTCAACCCCAAGCTGCTGTTCTCGGCCCTGGTCGGCCAGGAGCATCTCGACCAGTCGTTCAAGGACCGGATGGCGTCCTGGCGCTGCGCCTCGGGCACCTTCCGCATGAATGTCGCCCTGTCGGAGCTGCCGAACTTCACCTGCAAGCCCAGCGACGGCCGCGCCGAACAGCACGGCGCCAGCATCGTCATCGCACCGTCCCTGCCCTACCTCGACCAGGCCTATATGGACGCCCGGATGCACGGCTGGGCGCGGGCGCCGTCGGTGGAGATGCACATCCCCAGCGTGCTCGACGACTCCCTCGCCCCGCCCGGCCAGCATGTCGCCAGCCTGTTCTGCCAGCAGTTCGCCCCCACCCTGGCGCCGGGTCTGGCGGGCGGATCGTCGTGGGACAACCATCGCGAGACCGTCGCCGACCTGATCGTCGACACCGTCACCGCTTATGCCCCCAACTTCAAGGGCGCGATCCTGGGGCGGATGATCCTGTCGCCGCTCGACCTGGAGCGGAAGCTCAGCCTCACCGGCGGCGACATCTTCCATGGCTCTTTGACGCTGGACCAACTCTATAGCGCCCGTCCCGCCCTGGGCTACGGCGACTATCGCGCGCCGGTGCGCGGCCTCTACATGTGCGGCTCGGGAACCCATCCCGGCGGCGGCGTCACCGGCGCGCCCGGTCACAACGCGGCCCATGAGATCATCCGCGACCTGAAGTCGCGCGGGGCGAAGCATCTGAAGGCGAAGGTCGCCGCCTGATCGAGAGGGACAAGACCATGGCCAGCGCCAGCTACATCCTCGAAACCAGCCACGCGGCGATCGCCGTCACCGAGAGCGCGGGGAGCGGCCCGCCGGCGCTGCTGATCCACGGCAATTCGTCGTGCAAGGCGGTGTTCCGCAATCAGCTCGACGGCGACATTGGCGCCCGCCACAGGCTGATCGCCATCGACCTGCCCGGCCACGGCCGCTCGTCCGACGCCCGCAACCCAAGGCGAAGCTACACCATCCCCGGATATGCCGATCTGGCCGTGGAGGTGATGGACCGTCTCGGGGTGAAGCGCTTCGCCGTGCTCGGCTGGTCGCTCGGCGGCCATGCGGCGATTGACATGTTGTGCCGGCATGACGGCGTCGCGGGGGTGATGATCACCGGGACCCCGCCGGTGGCCAATACGCCGGAGTCGTTCGCGGCAGGCTTCAAGGTCTCCGAACACATGGGGCTGACGGCCAAGCGCGACTTCACGGCCGCGGAGGCCGAGGCCTACGCCCGCGCCACCTGCGGCGGCCCGTTCGATCCCCTGCTGCTCGACGCGGTCAAGCGCACCGACGGCCGCGCCCGCGAGACGATGTTCGCCGCCGCCCTGGCCGGCTGGAACGCCGACCAGTTGCGTATCGTCGAGACCAGCGAACGGTCCATCGCCGTGGTGTCGGGCGGGGACGAGCCCTTCGTCAACAACGACCACCTCCAATCCATCGCCTGGGCCAAGCTATGGGAGGATCGGGTCCACATCCTGGGGGGCGTTGGCCACGCCCCGTTCTGGGAGGCGCCGGATCGGTTCGATCCCTTGTTCTCGCGGTTCCTCGCGGACGTGCTCTAGACTCGAAGACAGAAGGCGCGACTCAGCGATCACCCAAGGCGTCGAAGCCGGTCAGCAGCCCGGCGCCGTCCGGATGCGCAGCAAGGCAGCTCTCGACCAAGGCGCGAGTCGCCTGGCGTTGCACCTTGGGAACCTCATCGGCGTTCCAGGCCACGACCCTGGCCCAGACAGGATCGATGAACGTCTTGCCTTCGATCAGGCCTGTCGCGGTCTTGAAGCGGAAGGCGCGCAATTCGGAAACGAACAGCTGCAGATAGGCGACGTGGGACGCCTCGTCCTGGCGAATCTGGTCAATGATCACCGCGGCGCGGTCGGCGTCGGCGCGGCGGTCGGCGAACGCCTCCGGATCACGCATCAGGGCGACATTGAAGGCGAAGCCGCGCTCGGCGCGAATTTCGATCAGCAGCACGCCCATCATCTGCTTGATCAGCATTTCGTGCCCAGGAGGGATCAACGGCATCTCCCGCCCGTCGGCGCCAGGCCGACCAGCGCGTTCGGGGATCTCCGGGATCGCGTGGGCGCCCGCCCCCAAAACAAGATCGCGCGCCACATACCACATGGCGTCGTGCGCCCCGACGGTCTCCGTGCCGTCGCCGCCTTCGTCGAGGCCGTGGGCGACGAAAAGCCCCTTGTTGAGGTGGGCGGTGGCCGTCCCGGCGATGTCGCCCTCGACCAGGGATTGGAAATCGGGGGCGATGATCGAGGTCAGCACCTTGCCGCGACCCTCGATGATGCCGGTGGTGGTCAGGGTGTTCCACAGCGGAAGCGAGACGCCGGCGGCCAGCAGCAGCTTCATTTGCGGCAGGTTCGGGTAGTGAGGCGTTTTGAGAATGCGGGTGGAGGCGTCGATCAGCTCACCGCCGCGGGCCAGAAACGCCGCCTTCCAGGCCTCGATCGCCGGCCAGCGGACCAGGGTGCGCGGCGAGCGGTACACCCCGGCGGCATCATAGCCGCCATGCAGGCGACGATCGCCGAACAGATTCGGCCGGGCATAGGGGTGGTCGGCGAGAATCTCGGCGGACTCGTAGCGCAGGCTCACGGCGGCTCCTCCTGTCCGGCGCTTGACGGCCGGGTTTGGCTGAACGGTAGCGGGTGTCGCCGCCCAGGTGAAGAGAGCGCCGCCGTGGACGGGGGGCCAATCAGTCCATATGGGCCCGTTCGCACACGGACTTGCGTCCGTCGATCCGACAGCGGTTGGCGACCTGGCCGTCGATGTTCCAGATCGTCACCTTCCAGCGCCGGGCGCTGCGACGCTCCATCGTCATGTAGCCGAAGCCCTGGATCCAGGAACTGAACTGGTCGACCACCGCGCCGGGCGCCGGGGTGAAGTCGGCCGGCGGCCGGACCGGCAGGGGGACCGTTTCTTCCTGGGTGCCGGAGAAGCCGGCGATGAACTGGCTTGGGAATGGCGCCGCGAAGCTGACCTGCTCCCAGATGTGCACATGGCCAGCCAGAAGCACGTCAACGCCGGCCGGGAACATCGCCGGATCCCGCGAGATAAAGGCGGCCTGGATGGCGCCATTGCCCGGAAACAGCGTCACCTTGCCGTCTCGGGTCTGACCGCCAAAACCAAGGATCGGCTTGTGCGTCACCATCAGGGTCGAGCGTGCCTGTTTCGACAGCGCGGCGAGGTCGTCATAGTCGGCGCGGAGCTGGGCGGCGCGCGGATCGCCGGGGGCCATGGCGGCGTTCGGCGCATTGGCCATGTCCATCACCACGAGTTGCGCGCCGCCGCCGAGCGGCACGACGTAGGGCCGGCTGTGGTCGCCCTCGAAGTCGTTGGCGGCGTCGTTGCAGTCGCGCGCGGCGGTCAGGGGCATGGGATCGAGCAGGCGGAACCATCCCTGGCCGGCGCGGGCGCAGTTCTCGTGGTTGCCCCGGGCCAGCACCAGAGGCGAGGCGGCCAGCAGCGGTGCGGCGGGTGAGAAGAAGTCGGCGTTCCAGGCATCCCAGCCGTAGCCCCAGGGCGACCCCTGGCACCCGGCGTGCGAGACATCCTCGGGGCAGGCTGTCTCGCGATAGTGATAGTCGCCGACGTGGACGATCAGGTCAGGCTTCCAGGCCGCGCCGAGGGTTGCGATTCGCGCGAACGGCCACACGCCCGCGCGATTGCAGAGCTGGTAAGCGCTGTCGGCCGCCTTCAGCCGGCAGCCGGTGTCGCCGATCACCAGAATCCGGTCGGACCGCTTTCGCGGAACAGGCAGGCGTCGCCCGAGAACCCTCGCCGCCCGCGCGCCCTTGGGAAGCGCGGCCTCGCAGATCGTGACAGGAAAGATCGAAGGCTTCGACACCTCCGGTTTGGAAGCCGTCGGCCGCTGGGGCAAGGTTTCCGCGCTCGCGCGCACAGTCATCGGCGCCGGCCGGCCGTCGAGGACGATCTGGGGACAGGCGGCGTCCGACGTCACCACCCGAGCGACGGCGCCTCCGCCGTCACCCATCACCACATAGGCGGCCAACGGCGCCTCGGCGGCCCGGACCGCGGGCGCGGCGAGCAGGGCCAGGAGGGCGGCGGCATGGCTGAGTCTCATGACGGGGTGTTCCTTGAGGATAGCCGATTCAGCACTCGACCCTGTTGACGGCAAGGCCACCGAGCGAGGTTTCCTTGTAGATTTCGTTCATGTCGGCGCCCGTTCGCTTCATGGTGGCGATGACCTTGTCGAGAGACACCGAGTGCTCGCCGTCGCCCAGCAGCGCCAGCCGGCTGGCGTCGATGGCCTTGATCGCCCCCATGGCGTTGCGCTCAATGCAGGGGATCTGCACCAGACCGCCGATCGGGTCGCAGGTCAGGCCGAGGTTGTGCTCCATACCGATCTCGGCGGCGTTCTCGATCTGAGCGTTGGTCCCGCCCAGCGCGGCGGTCAGGCCGGCGGCGGCCATGGAACAGGCAACGCCCACCTCACCCTGGCAGCCGACCTCCGCGCCGCTGATCGAGGCGTTGCGTTTGTAGAGGGCGCCGATGGCGGCGGCGGTGAGCAGGAAGGTGCGACAGCCCTCGGGGCCGCCCCGGTGAAAGCGGTCGTAGTAGCGCAGCACCGCCGGGATCACTCCGGCCGCGCCATTGGTCGGGGCCGTAACGACGCGCGCCCCGGCCGCGTTCTCCTCGTTGACCGCCAGCGCCCACAGGTTGACCCAGTCGAGGGCGGCCAGGGGGTCGACGATCTGCCGTTCCATCCGCGCGATGATCGAGCCATGAAGTTGGCGGGCGCGCCGCTTGACCGACAGGCCGCCTGGCAGCCGGCCCTCCTGGCGCATGCCCCGTTCGACGCAGGCCTCCATGGCGGCATGAATCGCCGCCAGCCCGTCGACCACCGCCTCCGCCGGACGGAGCGCCACCTCGTTGGCGAACATCAGATCGGCGATGGTCAACCCCGCCGCATCGGCCCGGGCCAGAAGATCGGCGGCGGAGACGAACGGGTGCGGCTGGGACGGCCCCGGGTCTTCCGGGGCGTTGAGGCCGATCTCGTCCTCGTCGCGGACGAAGCCGCCGCCGACCGAGAAATAGTCCCGCGCCGCCAGCAACCCACCCACCCCATCGAAGGCGGCGAAGCGCAAGGCGTTGGGGTGTTGGGGCCGTCGCTCGGCGCGCGCCCAGACGATGTCGCGACGCTCGTCGAAGGCCACGCCCGGACCGCCCTGGCCGAGCGTCAGCCAGGATTCGGCGCGGATGCGAACCAGCGCCGCCTCGCCGTCATCCGGGTCGAGCGTGGCCGGCGCGAAACCGGCCAAGCCCAGAACGACGGCCCGGTCGGTGGCGTGGCCGGCGCCGGTGAGGGCCAGGGAGCCATAGAGAGTCGTCTCCACCCGAGCGACCGCGGCCAGCCAGCCGCAATGATGGAGATGGGTCAGGAACCGACCGGCCGCCGTCATCGGCCCCATGGTATGGGAGCTCGACGGACCGACTCCGAGTTTGAACAGGTCGAACACACCGGCGGTCACTCGACGTCGATCCCCAGTGCATTCAGCAAAGGATATTGCTGGTCCACCGTGATCCTCAGGCCCTCGCGGCTTCCCAGGGCGATCAGATCGAGACCGCTGATCTCCGATCCGCGCAGGTCGGCGCCGGCGAGTTTCGCCCCGGCGGTGATCGCGCCGAACAGGTCGGCGTCGCGCAGATCCACGCCTTCCAGGTCGGCGTCGGTCAGATCGGTTTCGCGGAACGTCGAACCGGCCAGGTCGCAGCCCGGCAGGCGGATCTCGGACAGGTCGGCCAGGTGCAGGTTGCAGCGCCGGAACAGGGCGCTGGCGCGCACGTCGCGACGACCATAGGCCTTGGTGAAGTCCGAGCCGTGGAAGCGCGCGCCGCGCAGATTGCAGTCCTCGAAGGTCGCGCCGTGCAGGTCGGAACGCTCAAAATCGGCGAAGCTGAGGTCGCAGCGCGTGAAACGGACGCGCTCGGCCTGGCTGAACGCCACCGTCAGCCCGGCGTAGGCGGTCGGATCGCCAAATTGGCAGTCCTCGAACACCGCGTCCCGCAGTTCGGCGCGAGCCAGCCTGCAGCGGACGATCCGGCACCGCCGGAAGCGCGCGCCCTCCAGTATGACCCCGCTCATCTTCGCGTCCTGGATCACACAACCCTCGAACACGGTCTCGGTCAGGTCGGCGTCGGCCCAGTCGACATCGTCGAGGATGCGGTCGCGCACAACGTCGCCGGCCGAGAGCTGGCTCACCGACGTCAGCCGACGCGGTCGTAGACGAGACCGCGGGCCAGCCAGCAGCCGACGGTCAGACCGACGATCCTGTGGGAGCGGTCACGGCGGAAGGCGAGTGTCCAGTCGCCCGGCGGCGTGTGGTCGAGGGCGCGGGGGCAGGGCAGCGCCCAGACATCCGGTCCGACCGCGTCGAGGGTCTCCATTCGTCCCTGGCCGAGAAAGCCGGAGAAGCCGCCGTACAGCACGCCGCCGACGTCGGCCACCTCGACCTCGGCGCCCAACTCGGCGCAGCGGTAGCGCCCGTCGACATCCCGGGTCTCCGGCGCGCCAAGTGGCGTCAGCCGAACGCGGTGGTTTTCATGCGGCCGGTCCATCCACAACCCATCGGGCCGGGCGCGCAGACGCGTGCCGTCCGTTCCCGCCGAGCCATCGGCCTGAAGATCGAGCAGTTCTGCCGAATGGCCGAAGCGCAATCGCACACGCCCGCCGGCCGCCGCGTCGATCCGCGCGGACAGGCCGGTTTCCGCCTCTCTATACGCCCCAAGCCAGGGCGGCTGTGGGACCACGACGCGCCCAGGCCGCTCGACGTTCAGCGTCGCCGCCAGCAGGTCCATGGCCGCGCCATGGGCGTCCGACAAGTGGTTGAACATCACCACCACCGAAACCCGCTCGTCCGGGACATAGAGGCGATGGCTGCGCCAGCCGCGCAAGGCGCCGCCATGACCGGTCATCGGCCGGCCGAACGCCGTCCCCCGGCCAAGGCCGAACCCGTAGGGCGCTGGCGCGCCGCCCTCAAAGGCCACCGGCGTCGACAACCGGTTGTAGATGTGGTCCGGGTCGTCGCGACCGTGATTGATGAACCGCTCCCAGGCGATCATGTCGTCCAGGCAGGCGCCCAGGCCGGCGTCGCCGGTCCACAGAATGCGGTTCTCCGCGGGGCGAAACCCTTTGAGAGGGTCGCCCTCATAGCCTTCGGTTCCATCCGGCAAGGCGCGGGTGTCGGCGGCGAGGAAAGCGGTCTCCATGCCCGCGGGGTCGAAGATCCGCTCGCGCAGGTGGTGGGCGAAGCCGCGGCCGGTGCGGTCCTGGACGATGTCCGACAGGATGCGAAAATTCTGGTTGCAGTAGGAATAGCGGGTTCCTGGGGCGAACTGCAGGGTCCGGGTCCCGGCGATCACCCGGGCGGCCTCGGCGTCGCCGAACGGCGCCTCGGCCGGCGACCCATGCAGCATGGCCACGGCCCAGTAGTCGCGCAGGCCCGACTGGTTGTGGGCCAGATGCAGAGCCCCTGGCGCGGCCGATTCCAGCAGCGGCAGGCGCGCGGCGACATCGTCGTCGAGATCGCTTGGATCGGGGAAGGCGTCGAGGACCGTGGCGCAGGTGAACTGCTTGGTGATCGAGCACATCCGGAACAGGCTGCGCGGAGTGAAGGAGATGCGTCGCTCGGCGTTGGCGAACCCCCAGGCGTGGCGGACCAGCACCTCCCCGTCGCGAAGCACGGCCACGGCCCCGCCCGGCCCCGGATAGGCGCGCGGCAGGGCTTCAATTTGATGATCGAGGCGGAGAGACAGGGGCGTGGTCACGGCGGCGGAGTCTCGCGAGGGCGGGACCCGACTATAGGCCGCCGCCCGTCCGCTAGAAACGGCCCGCGCCGTCCAGACCGGCTTTTGCTTTCCTCGCCGCCCGGGTCATGGAATTCAAGGGTCTTTCTCATGGGAGGGGCGACCGATGGACTTCATCTTGACCGCGATCGGTCGCGTGCGCGGCGGCAGGACCGAACCGACCGACGATGATTGGGGCGCAAGCCGAGCGATCGTCGAACTCGACCCCGGCCAATTCGGCGACGACGCCCTGACCGGATTGGAGACGTTTTCCCATGTCGAGATCGTCTACCTTTTCGACCAGGTGGCCGCATCCGACGTCGTCTCCGGCGCCCGCCATCCGCGCGGCAGGACGGACTGGCCTAAAATCGGCATCTTCGCCCAGCGCGGGCGCACGCGACCCAATCGCCTGGGGTTGACCGTTTGCAAGGTTGTATCGGCGACCGGGCGTAGCCTTGAGGTCGAGGGCCTCGACGCCATCGACGGCACGCCGGTGCTGGACATCAAACCCTTCATGACCGGCTTCGCGCCTCGCGGGGCCGTGACCGAGCCGGATTGGGCGCGCGAGATCATGGCGGACTACTGGTGACCTCGATCCGTGATGAGGCAGCCCGATGTTCGCCCTGACGTGGATCCCGGCCACCATCGCCGCCTCCGGGTTCCAGGTGGCGCGCAATGCCCTGCAACGTGGCTTGATGCCCTCGACAGGCCCCTGGGGCGCGACGCTCGTTCGGTTCCTGTTCGGCCTGCCCTTCTCCCTTGCGTTCGCGGGCGTCGCCCTGTGGCTGACGCCATCGGCGCGCCTGCAGTTCACGGCGGTGTTTTGGCAGGCCGCCATGACCGGCGCCCTGACCCAGGTGCTGGCCACAGCCGCCCTGCTGGTGGCGATGCGACGGGCCGGCTTCGCGGTGGGGACAGCCCTGCAGCAAAGCAGCCTGCCCTTGTCGGCGATCGTCGGCCTGGTGGTGTTTCAGGACCGACTCAGCCCCCTGGCCTGGACCGGCGTGGCGGTGACCACCGCCGGCCTGGCGGTCCTGACCTGGCCATCACCCGAGGCGACCGGCCCCAAACCGGTCTCCGGCGCCGCGTTCGGCCTGCTGTCCGGGCTGTGTTTCGGAGTGTCGTTGAACGCCTTCCGCCATTCGGGCCTCGCCCTGGAGCCACACCACCCGGTGTGCTCGGCCCTGGCGAGCGTGGCCGTCGTGCAGGCGGTCCAGGCCGCGTGCCTGACCGCGATCCTGGCGACGCGGGACCGGGGGTCGTTGCGGGCGGTGTTCGCCGGATGGCGTGAATCGCTAGGGGCCGGCCTGTGCGGCGCCTGCGCCTCGGCCGGTTGGTTCCTCGCCCTGGCCCTGTCGCCCGCCGCCCCGGTGCGGGCCGTGGGTGTGGTCGAGGCGCCGATGGCGGCTCTGGCGGGCAGGCGGTTGTTCGCCGAACGCCTGGGCCCACGCCAACTCATCGCCGGTCTGGCGGTGCTGGCCGGGGTGGTTATGACGACCCTTTGGTAGGCGTCGCAAACGAGGCGTGACCTCACCGTCGGTCGATGAAATAGTCCCTGGGTCGCCGACGCGACGGAGGCGCGGAGACCTTGGCGAACGGTGCGGCAACCTCGACCGACTCTCGACGGCTCGCGTTGGGGCGCCTCTCCGCGGTCATCGCCGCCACTTTGGCGGTTGGCTCGATCGCCGCGTCTCCCGTCTACGGCCCCCCAGTTCCGCCGCCGGTGCTGATCAAGCCCCTGGCGCCGCTCGTCAGCACCCTCGCGGCCGGGCCGCCGCCAGCGCGGCCATGGCCCTACAACAACCTTGGCCCGGCCAGTGGAGTGGTTTGGCGGCAGGAGATCGCCGACCTGGGGCTCACCCAGGCGCGGTTCGCCAACGGCGTGCGCATCAACGTCAAACCGACCGACTTCGCCAAGGATGAGATCCTGGTGACGGTTCGCTTTGGACAGGGCCTGACCGGGCAAACGCCGGACCAGAGCGGTCCGACCTGGCTGCTGAACGCCTTCGCCCTCGGAGGCACGCGGGATATGACGGCCGCCGAGCTTCGCGCCTCGCTCGGCGACGCCATCGCGGGGGCCAGGCTGGGCGTCACCGATGACGCCTTCCTGCTGTCTGGCCAGACCCGCGGCCAGGACCTGCGCCGACAGCTCCAGCTGATGGCGGCTCTCATCGATCGCCCCGCGTTTCGGCCAAGCTCGACCGAAGCCCTCAAGGCGTCGCTGGCCGCAGGTTTCGCGGCCGCGGATTCGACCCCTGGCGGAATCGTCGCTCGGGACCTGCCCGAATTGCTGCATGGCGGCGATGCGCGCTGGCGCCGGGATCCGACTGCCCAGGCCATGGCCACCGCCAGCGCCGCCGATGTCGCCGCCTTCCTCGGGCCGGCGCTGAAATCAGGCGCCATGGAAGTGACCATCATCGGCGACGTGACGGCGCCGGAAGCGATCGCCGCGGCAGCCGCCACCCTGGGGACGCTTCCCGTCCGGCCCGCCCCCCGGCCCGCGCCGGACGCCCAACGGACGATCCACGCGCCAGGGGGCGGCGGCCCGCCACTGGTGCGCCTGCACACTGGCCGGCCGGAGCAGGCCATCGCCTATCTGGAATGGCCCACGCCCGACTTCCACGACGACCGGCATGGCGGGCGGGTGCTCGCCCTGGCGGCCGCGGTGATGCAAAGCCGCTTCGCTGAACGGACGCGCGTCACCGAGATCAATCCCTTTCCCGCCAGCTTCACCGCCGGACTGTCGCGGGACCTGATCGGCTTTGGCTACCTCGAAGCCGGCGTGCAGGCTGCACCGTGGAAAACAGACGACGCCTATCGGGCGGTGTTCGCCACGGCCCGCGACCTGATCGACAATCCGCCGACGGCGGAGGAACTGCGCCTTGTGCTGACGCCGATGCTGGAGGCCTACGCCACGCGGCGACGAACCAACGGCTTCTGGCTCGGCGCCTTGGCCGGCGCCCAGGCCGACCCCGCCGCGCTTGAGAGCCTGCGTGACGCGGTAGCCGACGAGAGCACGGTCACCGGCGCGGAAATCGCCGCCGCCGCGCGCGCCTGGCTGACGCCGGAGCGCGCCTGGCGGCTGGTGGCGCGCGCGGCCAACGCCCCGATTCCCACGGCGGCGGCCACGGCGCCCGAGAGCACGCAGCGGCGCGAAGGCGTCTGGCCGCAGACCTACAGCGACCTTGCCGCGGACCCCGAGATCCGCTTCGGCGTGCTGGCCAACGGCCTGCGCTATGCGGTCAAGCGCAACAACACCCCAGCGGGGCAAGCCTCGCTGCGTTTCCGCATCGCCGCGGGATCCCTCGACGAGCGCGAGGACCAGCGGGGTCTGGCGCACGTCCTGGAGCATCTGGCGTTCAAGGGGAGCGCCCATGTACCCAGGGACGAGATGCTGCGCATCCTTGAGCGGATGGGGCTGGGGTTCGGCCCGGACGTCAACGCCTTCACCCAGAAAGACCAGACCTTCTTCAAACTCGACCTGCCGCGGTCCGACGACGAACGGCTGGACACAGGCCTGATGCTGATGCGCGAGATCGCGGGCGAGTTGCGCCTGGATCAGGCGGCGCTGGACGGCGAACGCGGCGTGGTGCTGTCCGAAGAGCGCCTGGACGAGAGCCCCGGGCGGGAGGCGGAGAAGCTGGAACAGGCGTTCTACTTCGATGGCCAGATCGCCGGCCGTCGAGATCCGATGGGTGACCTCGACGTGTTGCGGCGTGCGCCGGTGTCGCGCGTCCGCGCCTTCTACGAAGCCTGGTACCGCCCCGAGAACGCCACCCTGATCGCGGTCGGAGACTTCGATCCGGCGGCGATGGAGGCGAAAATCAAGGCGCGTTTCGGAGACTGGCGCGGCAAGGGGCCGTCAGGACGCCGCCCGGATCTCGGCATGCCGAAGCCTCGGGGCGAGACCGCCTACCTGATCGCTCGGGAAGGGTTGCCTCTGGCCGAGGGCGTGGTCTGGGCGAAGCCATTCGACAACGAGGCGGACATCTTCGCCCGGGAGCGCCGTCAGCTGATCGAGGGGCTGGGTCTGGACGTCCTGAACAAGCGTCTCGCGCGGCTGGCGCAGGGAGCGGACGCTCCATTCCTGTCCGCGGGGTCCTCCCACATCAATTCGACCCGGTCGGCTCAGCTGACCGAACTCTGGGTGCAGCCGGCCGCCGACAGGCTCGAACGCGGACTGTCTTCGCT
>CAIQDO010000684.1 GCA_903870555.1 uncultured Caulobacteraceae bacterium | reverse complement strand
GAGCGAAAGGTGCTGGTGGTCGGCCTCGGTCCCGCCGGATTCACCCTGGCTCATCACCTGATCAACGACGGCCACACCGTGGCGGCCGTGGACGGGCTCAAGATCGAGCCCCTCGATCCGGCCGTGAGCGGCGTGGACGCGGCGGGCCAGCGCGTCCCCTTCGAGCCGGTGCGCGACATCGAGAGCCTGCGTGAGGATCTCGGCGAGCGGGTCCTGGCCGGCTTTGGCGGCGTGGCTGAATACGGAATCACCGTCCGCTGGGACAAGAACTTCCTCAAGGTCGTTCGCCTGCTCCTTGAGCGACGGCGCCAGTTCAAGATGTTCGGCGGCGTGCGCTTCGGCGGCACGATGTCCATCGAAAGCGCCTTCGCCCAGGGCTTCGACCACATTGCGCTTTGCGCCGGGGCCGGCAAGCCGACGATCGTCGACATGAAGAACGGCCTCGCTCAGGGCGTGCGCCAAGCGTCCGACTTCCTGATGGCTCTGCAACTCACCGGGGCGGCCAAGTCGGACAGCGTGGCCAATCTTCTGGTGCGTTTGCCCGTGGCGGTGATCGGCGGCGGCCTGACGGCGATCGACACGGCCACCGAGGCCCTGGCCTATTATCCACTGCAGGTGGAGAAGTTTCTCTCGCGCCACGAAAGGCTCGTGGCCGAGCGCGGGATTGAGGCGGTGGAAGCCGGCTGGACCGCCCAGGACCGCGAAACGGCCGAGGACTTCATCGCCCACGCCCAGGCGATCCGCGCCGAACGCGCCGCCGCCGCCGCCGCGGGCCGGCCGGCCCGGATCATCGAGCTGCTGCGGGAATGGGGCGGGGCGACGATCTGCTACCGCCGCCGCCTGATCGAATCCCCAAGCTACACCCTCAATCACGAGGAAGTGGCCAAGGCGATGGAGGAAGGTATCCGCTTCGCCGAGGGCGTTACGCCCCGCGAGGTGGTCTTGGACGCCTACGGCCATGCCGAGGCCCTGATTGTCAGCCTGGCCGACGGCGAGGGCGGGCGGCGCGAGGCGACCCTGCCCGCGCGCACCGTCCTGGTCGCCGCCGGCACCCAGCCCAACACCGTGCTTGGCCGCGAAGACCCAGAGCACGTGGAAATCGACGGCCGCTACTTCCAGGCCTTGAGCGAGGCCGGAGATCGGGTCAGCCCCGAGCGCCTGACCAAACCGGCGGAAGTTCAGGTGCTCATGCACCTGACACCCGATGGCAAGGCCGTGAGCTTCTTCGGTGACCTTCACCCCTCCTTCGCCGGCAATGTGGTCAAGGCCATGTCCAGCGCCAAACAGGGCTATCCGGTCGTGAGCCGCATGCTGTCCCGCCTCTCCGACGGCGGCAAGAGTCCCGAGGCCCTATTCGCCGAGCTCGACCATGACCTCCGCGCCCGGGTGCACGAGGTGGTGCGCCTGACGCACAATATCGTCGAGGTCGTTCTCGAAGCGCCCGCCGCCGCCCGCGCCTTCCAGCCCGGCCAGTTCTACCGCCTGCAGAACTTCGAGGCTCAGGCCCCGGGGCCTGACGGAACAAAGCTGGCCATGGAGGGCCTCGCCCTCACCGGCGCCTGGACCGACAAGGACAAGGGCCTGCTTTCGACCATCGTGCTTGAGATGGGCGGGTCATCCGACCTGTGCATCCACCTCAAGCCCGGCGAACCTGTGATCCTGATGGGGCCGACGGGCGCGCCCACCGAGATCCCCGAAGGCGAGACTGTGATGCTGGTCGGCGGGGGTCTCGGCAACGCCGTGCTCTTCTCCATCGGCCAGGCCGCACGCGCCAAGGGCAGCAAGGTCATCTACTTCGCCGGCTACAAGCGGATGGTCGATCGCTACAAGGTCGAGGAAATTCATCGCGCCGCTGACGTGATCGTCTGGTGCTGCGACGAAGGACCGGGGTTCGTCCCCGAGCGGCCGCAGGACCACGCCTTCGTCGGCAACATTGTGGAGGCCATCGACGCCTATGGCTCGGGCGCTCTTGGCGAGCCGACCGAGGCCCTCTCCGCGGTCGACCACATCGTCGCCATCGGCTCGGACGGGATGATGAACGCCGTCGCCCAGGCGCGCCACGGCGTCCTGGCTCGCCACCTCAAGGCCCGTCACAAGGCGATAGGCTCGATCAACTCGCCGATGCAGTGCATGATGAAGGAGATCTGCGCCCAGTGCCTGCAGGTCCACCGCGACCCGGAAACCGGCCTGGAGAGCGTGGTGTTCTCCTGCTTCAACCAGGACCAGGATCTGGACCGGGTAGACTTCAAGAACCTGCGTTCACGCCTCGGCCAGAACAGCGTTCAGGAGAAGGTCACGCGCCAGTGGATAGACCGGTCCCTGCGTCAGGTCGGGCTCCGGACCGAACCGGCGGATTAGAGCGCTACAGGTCTCCGCCGAGGAAGGGCGCGGCGCCCGGCGCGCGGGCGGTGTGGATGCCACACTCGGTCTTTTCCGAGCCGGCCCAGCGTCCGGCGCGGACATCCTCGCCCTCTTCGACCTGGGAGGTGCACGGCCAGCAGCCAATCGACGGGAATCCGGCGGCGACCAGGGAATGAGGCGGGAGACGGTGCTCGGCGACATAGGCGTCGAGGTTTGCCTTGTTCCAGTTGGCAAGGGGATTGAACTTCACCTGCTCGCCAGCCTTTTCCACCACCGGAAGCCGTAGCCGATCACCGCCGTGGAACCGCTTGCGGCCGGTCAGCCAGGCATCGAAACCCTCCAGCGCCTTGTCCAGTGGCAGCACCTTGCGGATATGGCAGCAGCCGTCTGTATCGACCTTCCAGAGTTCGGCGTCGGGATCGCCGGTGGCCAGATCCTCGAACCGCGGCCTCAAGTCGCGCACGCCCGTCAGCCCGAGCCGAGCGGCGAGGTTGCGCCGGTAGTCCAGGGTCTGGGCGAACAGCATGCCGGTGTCGAGGAACAGCACAGGCATCGCCGGGTTCACCTGAGAGATAAGGTGCAGCAGCACGGCCGACTCCGCGCCAAACGACGACACCAGCGCCAAGCGGTCGCCGAAACGCGCATTGGCAGCGGCGATGATCTGCGCTGGATGGGCGTCGCGCAGATCATCGTCGAGGCGCTCGGCCACGATGTGGGCGTTGTCCAGCGGATCGAAAGCCATGCTCAGACTCTCACGGCGGACAGGTCGTTCCGCTCGGCGAACGCCGGCGGCCGGCCGTCGGCCGCCCTTTGATAGACATGACGGAAACGCGACGCCGACGCAGTCCACTGTTCGGGAACGCTGGCGTCGGCCGGGACGAAGGCGTCGAACCCGCAACGGATCAGCGGCACGCTCATGTCGAGCAATACGTCGCCGACCGCCCGCAGTTCGCCCTTGAACCCCAGCCGTTCGCGCAAAACCCGGGCGGCGCTGTAGGCGCGCCCATCGCGAAACTTCGGGAACGTCAGGGCGACGACCGACAGGCCAGGCAGGTCGACGACCAGACTTTCGGGCTCATCCGTCGGCCCCATAATCACGCCGAGGTTGCGCCCTTGCCCCAGCAGGGACCTTCGCTCGCGCTGGAAAAGAGCCAGCGACACCAGCACGTCGCCGTGCGGTACCGGTTGGTCGTCGTCGACCGCCGTCAGGGCGTCCTCGCCCCAGGCCGCCGCGCCGTCACGCCACCTAATGAGCCGGGGCATAGACGACCTCCTTGAATGGCGCGAGGCCGGCGCGGTTGAACGTGTCGATGAACCGCTCTCCGTCGCGTCGCTCCCTCAGATAGACCTCAACAATCTGGTCGATCGCCGGCGCCACCCGATCCGCGGCCAAGGCCGGCCCGAGCACATGACCCAGCGCCGCGTCCGCCTCGGCAGAGCCGCCAAGGGTTAGTTGGTAGAATTCTTCGCCCTTCTTATCGACACCGAGGATGCCGATGTGGCCGACATGGTGGTGGCCGCAGGCGTTGATGCAGCCGCTGATCTTGATCTTCAGCTCGCCGACGCGCTCGGCCAGGGCCGGGTCGGCGAACCGCCGGGCGATGTCCTGGGCGATCGGGATCGCCCGGGCGTTGGCCAGGGCGCAATAGTCCAGGCCCGGGCAGGCGATGATGTCGCTGATCAGGGTGATGTTGGGTGTCGCAAGGCCGGCGGCCGCGAGGACGCGATGAACTTCCGGCAGGTCGTCAAGCCTCACATGCGGCAACAGCAGGTTCTGCTCGTAGGTCACCCGCGCCTCGTCGAGCGAGAAGCGCTCGGCCAGATCGGCGACCACCTCCATCTGCTCGGCCGAAGCGTCGCCGGGGGTTTCGCCGATCGCTTTCAGCGACACATTGACCAGGGCGTAGCCTGGTTGCTTGTGCGGCATGACATTGTTGCGCGCGAAACGGGCGAACGCCCTGTCATCGGCCTTGGCCGCCTCGAACACGGTCGATATCGCGGGCAGGGTCTCGAAGCCGGTCCGGGCGAAGGTCGCACGGATCCGGGCCAGTTCGGTCGGCGGCAGGTCGATCGCCGCCTTGTCGGTCAGCTCCCATTCCGCCTCGACCTGGCGGGCGAATTCCGCCGCGCCGAGGCTGGCGACGAGGATCTTGATCCGCGCCTTGTGGATGTTGTCGCGCCGTCCGTGCCGATTGTAGACCCGCAGGATCGCCTGCATGTACGATAGAAGATGGCGCACCGGCAGGCGCTCGCGGATGACCGGACTGAGGTGCGGCAGCCGCCCGAGCCCGCCGCCCACCCGGACCTCGAAACTCAGGGCGTCATCGGCGTCGCGATGCAGGCGCAGGCCCACGTCATAGATGCGGATCGCCGCCCGATCCTTGGCCGCCGCGGTGACGGCAATCTTGAACTTGCGCGGCAGGTAGCTGAATTCCGGGTGGAAGGTCGACCACTGGCGAATCGCTTCGGCCCAGATGCGTGGGTCGTCGACCTCGTCCGCCGTCGCCCCGGCGTGGGGGTCGGCGGTCAGGTTGCGGATGCAGTTGCCCGACGTCTGGATGGCGTGCAGCCCGACCTCGGCCAGATCGCGCAGGATGTCAGGCGCGTCGCGCAGCTTGATCCAGTGGAACTGGATGTTGGTGCGGGTGGTGAAGTGGCCGTAGCCGCGGTCGTAGGTGCGGGCGATGTTGGCCAGCACGCGCAGCTGGGCGGAATTGAGCGCGCCATAGGGAATGGCGACCCGCAGCATATAGGCGTGCAGCTGCAGATAGAGACCGTTCATCAGCCGCAGCGGCTTGAACTGGTCCTCGGTCATGGCTCCGGACAGCCGGCGGTCGCACTGCTCGCGGAACTCCGCGACACGGTCCGCCAAAACCTCTCGGTCGATCTCGTCGTATCGGTACATCGGCCTCGGGCTCCTATTTGCGCCGGATCAGGTCGACGCGGCCCTTGGAGCGGGCGGCGCCGTGGGCGGTGGCGAGCAGGGCGGTGTCGGCCCCGCCAACGGCCTGTTTGCCGTGGTCGGGCTTGTTGGTCGGACCGAGCGCCCGCAGCCGTTCGCGGTAGCTGACGGGAACCACCCCGCCGTCCACAGCCGCGACGTCGATCAGATAGGGATCGACGAGCTCGACAATGTTGCTCTTGGCGTGGGCCTCGGCCGCCTCGGCCTCGGCGTTGTCATCGAACAAGCGGGAGTCAACGAACCGTTCCGACCAGACGTCGCCCGTCCAGAACACGACCTCGCCGTCGGCGAGGCGATTGGCGGTAAGGGCTTTCATCGGCGCTGTTCCAACGGAAGGGCGGAGGGAGACGCCGCGAGACAGGCAGGGATCGAGGCCTGCGCCAGGGCCATGGCCTCGCCGACGATCAGCAGGGCCGGGCCGGTCAGGTTCCCGGCGGCGTCGCCGAGGCCGGCCAGGGTGGTCACCAGCCGGCGCTCGCCGGGCAGACTGGCGTTCTCGACGATCAGCGCCGGCGTGGAGGCGGAACGGCCGGCCGCGATCAGGTGGGCGGCAATTCCAGCCGCGTTCGACAGGCCCATATAGATCACCACCGTCTGGTTGGCCCGGGCCAGGGCCGGCCAGTCGAGGTCCGGCGTTTCCCCGGCCTTGGCGTGGCCGGTGACGAAGGTGACCGCCTGGGCGGCGCCGCGATGGGTCAGGGGAGCGCCCGCGGCGGCCGAGGCGGCCAGGGCGGCCGTGACACCGGGCACGACATGGCAGGTCACGCCGGCGGCGCGGCAGGCTTCGAGCTCCTCGCCGCCGCGACCGAAAATGAAAGGATCGCCCCCCTTCAGACGAACCACCGTCAGGCCTTCCAGGGCGAAGGCGGTCAACATCCGGTTGATCTCGTCCTGGGGATAGGCGTGACGCGATTTGCGCTTGGCCACGCTGATCCGCCGCGCCGCGGCGGGGGCCAGATCGAGGATCGCGTCGGACACCAGGCCGTCATGGACGACGACCTCCGCCCCGCCGATCACGCGATGCGCCCGCACGGTCAGCAGGTCGGGATCGCCGGGACCGGCGCCGACGAGCCAGACCACGCCGGGCCGCCGCGACGACTCCGTCCCGGCCGGGCCGGCGCCCAGCAGCACAAGCCGCCGGTTGTTGGCGCGGATGGGGATTGAGGGCATGGCTGGCGATTCCGCTTCAGAAACTCTACAAGGGGCCCCGCTCTTGCGGGACGCGGGTGGGGCATTGTCAATGGCCTCGGACGGCCCCATCTCGCAACCAAGGACTTCTCGTCGGGGTGTCAGGATTTCTATGGAGTCTCGCAGGCGTCTGCCTCCTCTCAATGCACTGCGCGCCTTCGAATCGGCCGCGCGCCATCTCAACT
>CAIQDO010000683.1 GCA_903870555.1 uncultured Caulobacteraceae bacterium | reverse complement strand
GACAGCGTCCGGGCCACCCGTGAGCGGCGGTTCGGCGCCGGTGATCACCGCGTGCAGGTGATCGAGCTGGGCGGCGTAGGTCGGCTTGCCGTCGACCGGGTGCTCGGTGACGTCCCCGCCGACGGTGGTGGTGAAGCGGCAGCCCATCTGTGGGGCGAGGAAATTCTGAATCTCCATCCTCCCCCGGGTCCCGTCCAGCCTCAGCCACGCCGAAAAGCGCGGCGGGGTCATGGAGCAGGCGATCCGCGCCCGCACCTCGCCGGGAAACACCAGCTCGGCCGAAAGGTCGCTGTCGACGCCGTCCTCAAACACCGCCTGGGCCGAGGCGACCTCGGGTTCGGCCTTCAGCAGGGTGCGCAAGGCGTGCAGCGGATAGCAGCCCAGGTCCATCATCCCGCCGCCGCCCTGTTCGGCGCTCCAACGCAGTTCGCCGGGCGCGCGGGGGATTGGGGCGTGGAACTCGGCCGCCGCGCCGGTGATCTCGCCGATCACTCCGGCCGCCAGCAGGGCCTCGGCCCGGCGCATGACGTTGTGAAACCGGTAGTGGAAGGCCTCGATCAGCAGGCCGTTGGTGCTGTCGGCGGCGTCGACCATGGCCCTGGCCTCCGCCGCGTCGCGGGCGAAGGGCTTCTCGCACAGCACCGCCTTGCCTGCTTCCAGGGCGGCGATGGTCCACTGTTCATGACCCGCCGGCGGCAGGGCGTTATAGACGACATCGACGTCTTCACGGGTCACCAGCTCGGCGTAGTCGGCGGCGACAGCGGCGATCGCGTGCTCGTCGGCGTAGGCCCGCGCCCGCGCCGGATCGCGGGCGGCCACGGCCGTCAGCACGAAGCGCGGATCGCCCCTGGCCGGGCCGATCACCGCGCCCCGGGCGATTCTCGACGCGCCGAGCAGGCCGATGCGGATGGGTGAGGTCATGGCTGGCTCCTTGGCGATCATCGGCTATAGCCTAGGCGACGAACCTCGAAAGCGCCAAGACCGATGACCACGCCGCCCGCTTCCCCCGCCGACCTCGACCTGCGCGACCGCGACGCCCTGTTCGACGCCCTGGGGGCGCAAACCTTCGACATCGCCGTGATCGGCGGTGGCATTACCGGCGCCGGCATAGCCCGGGACGCGGCCCTGCGGGGCCTGAGCGTGGCGCTTGTCGAAGCGCGGGACTTCGCCTCGGGCACCAGCAGCCGCTCCTCGAAGATGATCCACGGCGGCCTTCGCTACCTGGCCCAGGGCGACCTCGCTCTGGTGCGGGAGGCGGCCTCGGAGCGCAAGGCGGTGGAGGCGATCGCCCCGCACCTGGCCCGCCAGACCCCCTTCGTCATGCCGGTGCGCAACGCCGCCGCCGAGGCCAAGCTGCGCGCCGGTCTGTGGACCTTCGAGAAGCTCGGCGCGGTGCCCAAGGACCGCCATCACGAGGTGTGGTCAAAGCGCGACCTCGAGGCGAGGGAGCCGGCGATCGAGGCCTCCGGCCTGACCGGGGCGGTGGTCTATCCCGAATACCTGACCGACGACGCCCGCCTGACCCTGGCCAACATCCGCGCCGCCAAGGCGGCCGGCGCCGTGATCGCCAGCTACGCCAAGGTGGAGTCGATCGTGATCGAGGCCGGCCGGGCGACCGGACTGGCGGTGGCCGACACCCTGCCCGGCGGCGAGGCGCGGCGCACACGGCTGACCGCGCGGCTGATCGTCAATGCGGCCGGCCCATGGGTCGACGCGGTGCGGGCGCTGGAGGAGGCCGGCGTCGGCGGCCGCCTGGCCCTGGCCAAGGGCGTGCATCTGGTGGTTCCGCGGGCGAAGCTGCCGGTGAACCGCACCATCATCATGACCGCCGCCGACAAGCGCAGCGTCTTCGCCGTACCCCGGGGGGCGGTGACCTACATCGGCACCACCGACACCTTCTATCCCCGGGCCGAGACCTGGCCGTCGGTGACGGCGGCCGACGCCGACTATCTGCTGGCCGCGGCGGCGGCGCGATTCAACGTCCCCCGGCTGACGGCGGACGACATCGTCTCGGTGTGGTCGGGCATGCGGCCCCTGGTGGCCCAGGAAGGCAAATCGGCCTCCGACATCTCCCGCCGCGACGAACTGTGGACCGGCCCGGCCGGGGTGCTATCGATCGCCGGCGGCAAACTGACCGCCTATCGTCAGATGGCCGAACGGGTGGTCGATCAGGCGGAGACGACCCTGGGCCGCACGCCGTCGCCCTGCCGCACCGCGACGCTTCCCCTCCCGGGCGGCGACGTCGATCCGCGGGCCGCCCGCGCGGCTCTGGAGACCAGGGGCGTCGAGGCGGCGTCCGCCGACCGGCTGGTCGGACTCTATGGCGCGGAGGCGGCGCGGGTCTCCGCCGAGGGCGCCGGACCTGCCGCCGAGGCCGCCCACGCCGTGCTGCGCGAAGGGGCCCTGCGCCTGGAGGACTACTGGGCGCGACGCAGCGCCCGGGCCTGGTTCGACCCCGACGCCGGCATGGGCGCGCTGGAGGCGGCGGCCGGAGCGATGGCCCCGCTGCTCGGCTGGTCGGCATCTCGCGAGACCGAGGAGATCGCCCTGTGTCGCGACCAGCACGCCCGCGACATGGCCGGGCTGCGCGCATGACCCTCGATCCCGCCAACTGGGACGACACCCGTGCGCTCGGCCGCGAGATGGTCGACGACATGATGACCTGGCTGGAGACCGTGCGGGACCGTCCGGCCTGGACCTCCGTTCCCGACGACGCCAAGGCGCGGCTGGCCGAGCCGGCGCCATTCCAGGGCGCATCGCTTGAGGCGGTCTATCAGGCCTTCAAACGCGACATCCTCCCCTATCCCACCGGCAATGTTCATCCGCGGTTCTGGGGTTGGGTGATGGGCACCGGCACGCCCACCGGCGTCCTGGCCGAGATGCTGGCGGCGACGATGAACCCGCACCTGGCCGGCTATGACCAGTCGGCGGCCCTGATCGAGCGGCAGGTTTTGTCCTGGCTGATCGAACTGATGGGCTTTCCCGCCGACGCCAGCGGCGTGCTGGTCAGCGGCGGCACAGAGGCCAACATCAACGGCCTGATGGCCGCCCGCGTGGCCAAGGCCGGATGGGACGTGCGCGCCGAGGGTCTGCGGGCCGGGCCGCCATTGACGGTCTATGGCAGCATCGAGACCCACAGCTGGATCCTGACGGCCTGCGAGACCATGGGCATGGGCCGCGACGCGTTCCGGGCGGTCCCGGTGGGCGCCGACTATCGGATCGACGTCGAAGCCTGCCGCGCGCGGATCGTCGCCGACCTCGCCGCCGGCATGCGGCCGTTCGCCATCGTCGGCAACGCCGGCACGGTCAGCACCGGCGCCACCGACGACCTGCGGGCGCTGAGGGCTCTGGCCGACGACTTCGGGCTGTGGCTGCATGTCGACGGCGCCTTCGGCGCCCTGGCCGCGTGGACCGACAGCCGCGACATCGTCGCCGGGATGGAGACAGCCGACTCCCTGGCCTTCGACCTGCATAAGTGGGGCTACATGCCCTATGAGGTGGGCGTCGCCCTGACCCGCGATCCCGACGCCCAGACCGCCGCCTACCAGCCGGCCGGCAAGGGCGTTCCCGCCTATCTCAAGTCGGCCAAGGGCGGCATCGCCGTGGAGACCACCTACTTCGCCGACCGCGGCCTGCAACTGTCCCGGGGATTCCGGGCGTTGAAGGTGTGGATGTCGATGAAGGAACAGGGCGTCGACCGCATCGCCGGCGCCATCCAGCGCAACATCGACCAGGCGCACAGGCTGGGCGAGCTGGTGACGGGCCATCCCGACCTGGAGCTGCTGGCGCCGGTGACGCTGAACATCGTCTGCCTGCGCTACGCGCCCGCGGGCCTGGGCGAGGCGAGGCTGAACCCGCTCAACCAGGCGATCCTGGTGGCGCTTCAGAGCCGGGGGATCGCCGTGCCGTCCCAGACGGTGTTGCAAGACCGCTTCGCCATCCGGGTCTGCATCTCCAACCATCGCTCCGTCGACGCGGACTTCAACCTCCTGGTCGAGGCCGTGGCGAAGATCGGCGCCGAAATGACGGGAGACATCGGCGCGTGAGCACCGACTATCGGCGCGGCGTCCAGACTCTGTTCGACGGCGAGGTGATGGGCGAGCGGCTGATGCTGGCCCTGCATGCCGTCGCCCGCACGCCGCATGAGGCCCGGGCCTTCGCAGCCATCCTGCAGCTTGAGACCCACACCAAGGCGCGGCTGCGCGTCCTGCTGCTGCGGCACGGCTGGAGCCTGGCGGAGGATGCGGATCTCAGCGAAGTCCCCTTGCGTCTGGCCGTGTACCGCGCAACGCACTGGCGCGACTACGCCGCCGCCACGGCGACGCGGCTTGCCGGTGTGGTCGAGCGCTACCGCGCCATCGCCGCGCTCGGGCCGCCCGGAGACCAGGACGTCCTGTCGGCGGTCGTCGAGCACGAACAGGCCCTGGTCGACTGGGCGGCGGCGGAAGCGCGCGGCGAGGACGGCCTCGCCGCGATCACACGACTTCTGCCGACATCGCTTCATCCGCATCGACCGCTGTCGCGCTGAGTCCGACAGCGTACGCGACGATGCGGCGGCCAGCGGCGAGGAGCAGGGCGTCGGGCAGGGTCAGGGAGATGCGCAGCCGGCCGGCGACGTTGTCGCCGAAGGAGTCGCACGGCAGCACCGCCACGCCCTGGGCGTGCAGCAGGCCCTCGGCGAAGGCCAGGGCCGACAGGCCTGTGCCGCGGACATCGACCAGCAGGAACATGCCGCCCTCCGGCGGCGCGGCGGCGCAGCCCGGGGCGGTCGCCAGCAGCGCCGCCATGGCCTGGCCCCGGCGGCGGTAGTCCTCGCGCAAGGCGGCGACCTCCGGCAGGTCTCGCTGAAGCGCCGGCAACACGGCCTCCTGGATGAACGGAGGGCCGCCGAACACCATGCACAGCAGCAGGTTGAAGATGTGCCGGGCCAGCTCCGGCGGCGCGGCGACCCAGCCGAGGCGGAAGCCCGGGATGGCGTGCGACTTCGACAGGCTGGAGATCACCACAGCCCGCCCGGCCGCCTCCGGCAGAGACCAGATCGACACATGCGGCCGGGCGTAGGCCATGTCCTCATAGACCTCGTCGGAGATCAGCCACAGGTCGTGACGGCGGCAGATCTCGGCCAGGGCGACCTTCTCCGCGTGGTCGAACACCGCGCCGGTGGGGTTGTGTGGCGAGTTGATCAGAATGGCTCGGGTGGCTGGCGTCACCGCCGCCTCGATCGCCGCCAGGTCCGGATGGAAGCCGGCTTCGGGGTTCAGCGGAACCTTGACGATCGAGGCGCCGGCGGCGGCGACCACGGCGTCATAGGTGGCGTAGACAGGGTCCAGCGCGATCACTTCGTCGCCCGGGCCGGCGACGCACTGCATGGCGCAGTAAAGGCCAGCCTGGGCGCCAAGGGTGACGATGACATTCTCCAGGGCGCAGGGCGCGCCGGAGCGGCGGGCGATGCGCGCGGCCAGGGCGGCGCGGACGGCGGGCTGGCCGGCGATCGGGGCGTAGCCCTTGTGGTGGGCGGCCAGGGAGGCG
>CAIQDO010000682.1 GCA_903870555.1 uncultured Caulobacteraceae bacterium | reverse complement strand
TCGGCGGCGATGAGACGCGCCACGGGCTTTCCGCGGCGGGTGATGCTCACCGTCTCGCCCGCCTCGGCACGCGCCACCCACGCGCTCAGCCGCGCCTTGGCGTCCGCGAGATTGACCGCGACCATCTTACGGGCTCCTGACTATGTCGTTGGTCATATTTACCGGTCGCCGGCCCCCGTCAAGCCGTCGGGTCTCGCCCGCACGACCTCGGACCCGCGCGTCCCGCCTTGATCCCGGCCCTGGCCGCTTCATAATCGACCCATGATCACCCGGCGACACGGCAATCTTCGGCTTCGCACGGCGCCCGCGCCGGAAGCCTCGGTGCAACTGGAGCGGGACGGCTACGCCATCCTGCCCGGCGTCCTGGCGCCGGAGGCCGTGGCCGCGCTCGCCGCCGAGATCGCCGCGGTGTTCGACGCCTCGGATCCCGACCGGCCGCAGGACGAGAACAACGAGTTTCGCCATGGCATGTTCAACCGCTCGCCCCTGTCCCAGGCGGCCATCGCCGCGCCCGCTATTCTGGAGGCGATCGAGCCCCTGCTGGGGGAGGACTGCCACGTGATCGCCAACACCGCCTGGCGCAACATCGCGGGGCACCAGGGCGGGCGCTGGCACATCGACGCCGGCCCGCACATTCCCCGGGCCGAGGGCGTGCCCTGGCCGGAGGCCATCCCCTATCCGGTGTTCGCCATCGGCGCCCATATCTTCCTGAAGGACTGCCCGCCCAAGGCTGGTCCCACGGCGGTCGTGCCCGGCTCTCACCGGTCCGGCCAATTTCCGCCCGTCGATCAGGCGCTGGATCCCGAGACCGTGAGCCCCGCCTATGACGGGCGCGGCCCCGTCCTTCTGGCCGCCCGGGCCGGGGATGTGGCGCTGTTCGTGTCCGATGTCTGGCACCGCGGCACGGCGGCGCAAGCCGGGTACGACCGGTTCTTCCTTCAGGCCCACTATGGCCGCCGCGACATCGCCCAGAGAGTCATGACCACCAAGGAGGTCAGCCACACCCGACCCGAGGCCGCCGATCGGGCCGTCAGCCGGCGCGAGCGACAGCTGATCGGCCTTCACGACCCGTTTTTCTACGACGGCTGACCCAACGCCGGAACGGCGCGGCCGGCTTGACTTCCCCGAGGGAGACTCCCTGTTTGTCCGCCGCTGATCGCGACGACGCAGAGCCCGAGGAGATGGCGGCCATGGACGAAAAACTCGAGCTCGAAGCCTTCCGCGCCGACGCCCGCGCGTGGCTGGAGGCCAACTTCCCCGCCGCCCTGAAGGGCCGGGCCGGGGAGATGATGGCGCAATACGACGGCGGCGTGTTCGACGACGACATGCTGGCGTGGAAGAGCCGGATGGGCGCCCGGGGTTGGGGCACGCCGACGTGGCCGGCGCAGTATGGCGGCGGCGGCCTGTCGCCGGCCCAGGCGCGGGTGCTGCAGCAGGAAATGAACCGCGTCGGCGCGTTCAACCCGCTGACCCACGGCATGGGCGTGACGATGATCGGCCCGACGATCCTCGACTACGGCACCGAGGCGCAGAAGCAGCAGCACCTGCCGCCGATCATCCGCGGCGAGGTGCGCTGGTGCGTCGGCTATTCCGAGCCCGGCGCGGGCTCCGACCTGGCGTCGCTGCAGACCAAGGCCG
>CAIQDO010000681.1 GCA_903870555.1 uncultured Caulobacteraceae bacterium | reverse complement strand
CGCTGCGGCTATTAGGCGTCGCCATCATGAGAACCATGGCCGCTGGCGTTCCTGTGGTGCGCGCGAGGCGCAAGGTTCGAGGGAGCTGCTCGTAGGACTCGATGTCCGGTGTGCACGGCACAAGCACCAGGTCGGAATATTCCACGGCGGCCGGCGCTTCGGTGCTGCGCGCCGGCGGGGTGTCGATCAAGATCAGGTCGCAGCCGGCTTGGCGCGCGCGGTCCAGCTCGCGGGGAAGGTTGTTCTCCGTCGTGAAGCTGACCAGGGGCAGGGGGGCCGCCCTTCGGTCGCGCCACTGTCGGGTGCTCTCCTGGGCGTCCATATCGAGGACGAGGACGTTAAGCCCGGCCTCGGTCGCTGCGACGGCGAGCGAGCGGGTAAGGGTGGATTTCCCGACCCCACCTTTTTGCATGGCAACGCTGACAATCTTCATGTGCAATCCGGCAATCGTGCATTTGTGCACAAGTGCAATTGCGATCCTGGGCCGCTCGGTCCGATTCGGTCAAGAACAATAGTCGGGCGACGGTGTGTGAAACCACGATAGCTCAGGAACCCGCGCGAGGGATCGTCACCCGAAGGGCCGAGACGCCAAAGGCGGCTCGGTGAGCGCAGCGAATAGAGCCCGGTCCTGCCTCCGCAGGAGGTGGGACGCGCCCTGAACTGCCAGCAACAAGAGCAACTGAGGCACGGGCGGGGGGGGGCGGTCGGGAGCCCGCGCCTGGCTAGAGTCCCTGAGCTCGGAAGATCGCTACGACTGGAAGCCCGTTTCAAGATTGGCGAGTTCGATGAATTTAGCCATATGACCCTCCAACGCCGTTGAGAAGGAGTCATTGTCCAGTAGAAACAGGGCCGCTTGCATCAAGCGGGCGTGCATCGAAAAGGCAAGATTGATCGATGATCCTATTTCGCTCTCTATATCCGCGTCTCCCACGTAACTATGTGCGCCAAGGGCGCTTGGATGCGCGAGCTTAGACACACTCCAATAAAGTGTGTTGTACTGACATTCCCATTCTCCACCCAATTTTTCGGCGATCGCCTTAAGTGTTGGTGGCTGCACGAACCCAGGGGGCATGTCCGGCGGTGCTACGAATTCGCCGATGGAGTCCATATCATCTACCCATTCCACACATTTGCCCTGTGCGTGCAACGCCTTTAGCGCCGCCCTTCTGGTGCCGCGTTGCCGCTCGGCATCGTAGATAAAATTCGAGGCTCTCTGATCGCGCTCGGCCGATGTAGTAGAAACCGCGATATATTGGGTGTAAAAGCACAGTTCCATAATCGCACGACCGATGATCAGCGCATCCTCGGGATAACTTTGGCTACACAATAGAATTGCTGCCCCAAGGTGTTTGGTAGATTTTTCGACAAAATGCAGCACGACACCCCGTACGTCTGTATAATCTCCAGGCTGTTTTAGGGTCGGGATCACTTTGCCTTTTAGAAAACGTCGTAGATAATTATCCCGGACAAATATCAGCGTGTCCTTACGTCGCCCAAGTTGGCGTAATTTCCCCTCGTCGACAGTGATTTTTCTAACTTGGAAAACCTTGGCCATATCTCATTGATCGCGGGTGCGCTCCGCTAGTATTTGGGTTGGGGTCAATTGTCGCTTAAAAGCTTCTTTGTATAGAGCCAGATCACATATGGTTCCATCTGCCTTACGCCAACCATCTCGGACGTCTTGTTCAAAGCGACCGACTTCGGCCGCGCTAACCCATCGTGGTCGTCCTTTGTCGCAGTTCTCACACCCGCCGAAATCGAAGCCGGCGAGTTTGTTGACCTGGCTGAGGTGACATCTTTGCGCCTCGTCCTGGGTCAGGGCGTAGGTGCAGGTTGCCCGGCGCCCTTTCGGCTGGGGCGGCCGGCCTTCAGCCAGTTTCATTCGTCGGCGCGCTAAAACGACGACCCACCACAGCACATAGGCGACAGGTATCAGCCAAGCGACGATCGAAAGGCCGTGAGAGGGGTCGTTGCTCATCGCGCTGTGGCTCGGCT
>CAIQDO010000680.1 GCA_903870555.1 uncultured Caulobacteraceae bacterium | reverse complement strand
GGCCGCCGCCTCCACAACCCGCATGCCCTTCAACAGATCGTACATCCGGCCGTCGTTCTCCCCGGCCCATCCTGGCCGGCGGCGATCCTAGCCTACCCGGGACGCGGCCGTCTCGGCTCCATGTCGTCGGCGTTGCGACTAGCCCCGGCCCGGCAGGGGGATCGCGGTGGTGTGCTTGATCTCTTCCACGGCGAAGGCGGAGTTGACATCGGCGAGCCGCACCGCGCGGCTGAGTCGCTTGTAGACCCGGTCGTAGGCGGCGATATCTTCGACCAGGACCTTCAACAGATAGTCGGCCGCGCCGCTCATCCGGTAAAGTTCCACCACTTCCGGCGTCTTGCGCACGGCCGCGGCGAGGCTCTCGGCCCATTCGTCGGTATGTTCGGTCGCCTTGAGGGAGACGAACACCGTGACTCCGGCGCGCAGCTTGCGCGAGTCGAGCAGGGCGACGCGACGGGAAATGAACCCATCCTCTTCCAGGCGCTTGATCCGCCGCCAGCAGGCGTTGGGCGACAAATGGACTCGTTCAGCGACCTGGGCCACCGGCAGATCGGCGTCATCCTGCAGGACCGCCAGTATGGCGATGTCGTGCCCGTCAAGTCCCTCGACGCTATCCATAGAAATATTTCCCAATATCTGATGCATTTTTAGGAACGTCTGATGCTTCTCTCACGAATACGACGAGAAAAACCCAACCCGCGATACCCCACCCTTGGCAGCGCGTCTCAAGCCCTGGGCGTTCGTTGCCGGCCGGCCTGGGACATCAGTCGTCCGGCGACGCGCAGCAACAGTCCGCCGGCGAGCGTGCCGAGCAGAACCAAGGGCATGCCGAGCGCGAACATCAGCGCCTGGGCCGTGTCGTCGGCCATATAGACCGCTCGCCAGACCAGGACGATCAGCGTCGTTCCGGCGAGACCGGCGGCGAGGGCGAAGACCCGACATGTCCAGGGTCGCATGCTAAACATCCTCCCTGCGCCGAACCGAGCGCCCCGGCGCGCGACAACGATCCGGGCAAGGGTGGTCCGGCTCGGCGGAGGCGCCATGACCTGGATCAAGGTTCACCAAAGACATTTTTACCAAAGCGAAGCTTTCCCGCGCAAAACTGATGGTGTTGCGGCGCATTTCGGGAGATACCCCCGCCACCCTGCGGTTGGAGTTCCGTCAGATGACCGTCGTCGTCCTCGTCGCCGTCCTGATCACCTGTGTCGTTCTGGCCATCGGCGGGGCCTTGACCAATGTCGGCATGTGGTACCGTCGGTTGCGGAAGCCACGATGGAATCCACCCAACTGGGTGTTCGGGCCCGCCTGGAGCCTGATCCTCGGCCTCGCCGCCTGGGCCGGTGTTCTGGCCTGGACCCACGCGGGCGACGACGCCGCCCGCTGGCGCATCGGCGTCCTATTTGGCGCCAATCTCACCCTGCACATGCTGTGGAGCCCGCTGTTCTTCAATCTCAAGCGGCCTGACTGGGCTCTGATCGAGGTTCCGTTCCTGTGGCTGTCGATCCTGGCCCTGATGGTCGGACTGGCGCCGATGTCCGCCTTGGCCCCGTGGCTGCTGGCGCCCTACCTCGCCTGGGTCAGCTTCGCGACCTTCCTCAACTGGACGATCGTGCGGCTGAACCCGCCGTTCGGCGCCCGCAAGACCGCCAAAGCCGCCGGTCGCTAGGTCGCCGCGATTTCCCCTTCGCTTCACGCCTGACAGGCCTTAGTCGGGACTCTCGACTCCTCCGACCCAGCGAGAGTTCCCGATGACCGACATCGTCGCAATCGATATTGGCGGAACCCACGCCCGTTTCGCCATCGCCGATATCCAGGACGGTCGCGTGGCCGGCCTCAGCGACGAGGTGGTGCTGAAGGCCGCCGAACACGCCAGCCTGCAGACCGCCTGGGAAGCGTTCGGCGGGCGTCTCGGCCGGCCGCTTCCGCGCGCCGCCGGCATTGCCGTCGCCTGCCCGGTGGGCGGCGCCGTATTGCAGCTGACCAACAATCCCTGGGTGATCCGCCCGGCCCTGATTCCCGAGAAGCTCGGCGTGGATCGCTACACGGTGGTCAACGACTTCGGCGCCGTCGGCCACGCCGTGGCCCAACTCGGCCCCGAGCATTTCCGGCATCTGTGCGGCCCGGACGCGCCCCTTCCGGCGGAGGGCGTGATCAGCATAGTCGGGCCCGGCACCGGCCTTGGCGTGGCGATGGTCGCCCGCTCGGCCGCCGGCGCGCGAATCCTTGAGACCGAAGGCGGGCACGCCGACTTCTCGCCGCTGGACGCCCTGGAGGATCAGATCCTCGTCGGCCTGCGACAGGCCTATCGGCGGGTGTCGATCGAGCGGGTGGTGTCTGGGCCGGGGCTGGCCAACATCCACGCGGCCCTGGCGGCCATCGAGGGGCGGGCGATCGCGCCCATGGCCGACGCCGAACTGTGGGCCCTGGCGCTGAGCGGCGGCGACAGTCTGGCCGCGGCGGCTTTCGACCGCTTCTGTCTCAGCCTGGGCGCGGCGGCGGGCGACATCGCCCTGACCCAGGGCGCCGCCGCCGTGGTGATCGCCGGCGGCCTCGGTCTGAGAATCGCCGACCGCCTGGCCTCATCCGGCTTCGAGGGCCGATTCCGCGCCAAGGGCCGCTTCGAGGGTCGCATGGCGGCGATGCCGGTCAAGCTGATTACCTATCCGGAGCCCGGCCTGTTCGGCGCCGCGGCGGCCTTCATCGGCGAGCATCCCGAAGGCTGAATATCTAGAACAGGCCGTCGATATCCCCGCCCGCGGTCAGGCCGATCTGTTCGGCGGCGGGATGGCGGGGCAGGCCGGGCATGGTCAAGATGTCGCCGCAGATGGCCACGACGAATCCGGCGCCGGCGCTGAGGCGCACCTCCCGGACCTGGACCTCATGGCCGACCGGCGCGCCGAGCCGCTCCGGATCGGTGGAGAAGCTGTACTGGGTCTTGGCCATGCATACCGCAAGGCGGCCAAAGCCCGCCTTGCGCCAGCGCGACAGCTGCTGGTGGACCGCCTTTGAGGCGGTGACCCGTTCGGCGCGATAGATGCGCAGGGCGACGGCCTCCATCTTCTCCCACAGCGGCAAATCGTCAGGGTAGATTGGGGCGAAGCGGCTTTCGTCGGAGTCGGCCAGCGCCGCCACCTTTCGCGCCAGATCCTCGGCGCCGGCGCCGCCTTCCGCCCAGTGGCGGCATAAGGCGATGTCGACGCCCAGCCTCGCGGCGAAGGCGCGGACCTCGGCGATCTCGGCGTCGGTGTCCTGGGAGAAGGCGTTGATGGCGATGATCGCCGGCACGCCGAACTGGCGCACGTTCTCGACATGGCGGCCGAGGTTCTCGCATCCCCGGAGCAGCGCCGGCAGATCCTCGTCGGAGAGCTGGGACTTGGCCAGGCCGCCGTTCATCTTCAGCGACCGGATGGTGGCCACCACCACCGCTGCGGCCGGCTTCAGCCCTGCCTGGCGGCATTTGATGTCGAAGAACTTCTCAGCCCCAAGGTCAGCGCCGAAACCGGCCTCGGTGACCACATAGTCCGCCAGCCGCAAGGCCGCCCGCGTGGCTATCACCGAGTTGCAGCCGTGGGCGATGTTGGCGAACGGCCCGCCATGGATCAGGGCGGGATTGCCTTCCAGGGTCTGGACCAGGTTGGGCTGGGCGGCGTCCTTGAGCAAGGCGGTCATGGCCCCGTCGGCCTTCAGGTCGGCGCAGGTGACCGCCGTCCCGTCCTTGGCGTAGCCGACGATGATCCGGCCGAGCCGAGCCTGCAGGTCGGCAAGGTCGGTCGCCAGGCACAGGATGGCCATGACCTCCGACGCGACGGTGATGTCGAAGCCGGTCTCCGCGGGAGCGCCATTGCCGCCCAGGCTGGAAACGATCGCGCGCAGCGCCCTGTCATTCATGTCCATCACCCGGCGCCAGACGATACGGCGCGGGTCGAGACCCAGCGGATTGCCCCAGTAGATGTGGTTGTCGACCATCGCCGCCAGCAGATTGTGGGCGGTGGTGATGGCGTGGAAGTCGCCGGTGAAATGCAGGTTGATCTCGTCCATCGGCGCCACCTGGGCCTGGCCGCCGCCGGTGGCGCCGCCCTTCTGCCCGAAACAGGGCCCTAGGCTGGGTTCGCGCAGGCAGATGGCCGTGCGACGGCCGATGCGGTTCATCGCATCGCCCAGGCCGATGGTGGTGGTGGTCTTGCCCTCGCCCGCCGGAGTAGGGCTCATGGCCGTGACCAGGATCAGCCTGCCTTCCGGCCGTTCGGTCAGGTTGTCCAGGAAGGCGGCGTCGATCTTGGCCTTGTGGCGGCCGTAGGGGATCAGGGCGGCCGGCGGAATATCGAGCCTGGCGGCGATATCGGCGATCGGCGAGAGCCTGGCGGCGCGGGCGATCTCGATGTCGCTGCTCATGCGGTCAATTCCTCTGGACAGGCCCCGAAGCTGCGGGCACGCAAGGCCCTCGCAGATAGCGGCCAGCCTGTCCAGATCACGGACTGTTCAGCTAGACGGCGACGCCCGCCAGGCGGCCGATCACCGCGGTGACGCCCATGGCCAGGGCGCCCCAGAAGGTCACGCGCAGAGTCGCGCGCCAGATCGGCGCGCCGCCGAGCTGGGCCGCGACAAGGCCAAGCCCCGCGAGGAACGCCAGGGACGCGGCCGGCACGAGCCACGGCAGGGAGCCGGGTTGAGCCAGAAGGGTGATCAGCAGCGGGGCGGCCGCGCCGACGGTGAAGCTCGCGGCCGAGGCGAGGGCGGCCTGCACGGGTCGCGCCTGGGTGCTGGATGAAAAGCCCAGTTCGTCGCTAGCGTGGGCGGCGAGGGCGTTCCGGGCGGTCAATTGCTTCGCGACGGTCATCGCGGTCGGCGCATCGAGGCCGCGTTTGCGGTAGATCGCCGCCAGTTCCGCAAGTTCCACGTCCGGTTCGGCCTTCAGTTCGGCTCGCTCCCTCGCCAGGTCGGCGGCCTCGGTGTCGGACTGTGAGCTGACCGAGACATATTCGCCCGCCGCCATCGACATCGCCCCGGCCGCAAGGGCGGCGACCCCCGCGATCATCACCGCGCCATGGCTTGCTCCGCCGGCGACGACGCCGAGGATTATGCTGGAGGTCGACAGGATCCCGTCGTTGGCGCCGAGCACGGCCGCCCTCAGCCAGCCGACACGGTCGCTCAGGTGGCGCTCCGGCTGCGTCCGTGTTGGCTGTCCGTGCGAGGTCATCGGCGAGTCTCCGGGGCGGGATGGCCGGAGCCGTCACCCTTCCGCCAGCTAAACGCCAAGCGGCGCCTCGGAGTTGCCGTTGTCGGCGCGACTCAGGACTCCCGCGCCCCGATGTCATAAGGCAGATCGCGGCCGCCCCAGCTTTCGCCCGCACCTTTGGACACGCCCTGGGCGATCAGCTTGACGAAGTCCGCCGCGGGCATGGGCCGGCTGAACAGATAGCCCTGGGCCTCCTCGCAGCGCCGCCTGGACAGGAACCGGAGCTGATCGGCGGTTTCCACGCCCTCGGCGATCACGCGAAGGTCCATGGCGTGAGCCATGCCGATGATGGTGGTGACGACGATCGCGTTGTTGCGGTCGCCGCCGAGCTGGCGGATGAAGGACTGGTCGATCTTCAGGGCGTCGACGGGAAACCGCGTCAGGTAGCTGAGGCTGGAAAAGCCGGTGCCGAAATCGTCGATCGCCACCCGGACGCCAATGTCGCGCAGGGTCCCGAGCACCGTCACCGCGGATTCGGCGTGCTGCATCAGCATGCTCTCGGTCAGCTCAAGCTCAAGGGCCCGCGGATCGAGGCCGGTGTCGTCCAGGGCGCCGAGGATGCCCGCCAGAAAGTCCGCCTTGCCGAATTCGACCGCCGAGACGTTCACCGCCATGGAAATGGCCGGCAGGCCCGCGCGTCGCCAGGCCTCGGCCTGGGCGCAGGCTTCCCGAAGCACCCAGGCGCCGATCGGAACCATCAGCCCGCTCTCCTCGGCGATGGGGATGAAGGCGTCGGGAGTCAGAAGGCCGCGGCTGGGGTGTTTCCAGCGGATCAGCGCCTCGGCGCCGGTGATCGCGCCGCCGCGCACATCGATCTGCGGCTGGTAGCGGAGGGTGAACTCGCCGCGGGCCACGGCCCGGCGCAGGTCCTCCTCGACGGTCTGGCGTTCGATCGCGCGCTCCCTCATCGCCGGCGCGAAGAAGCGGAACGTGTGCCGGCCCCCCTCCTTGGCCTGATACATGGCGGTGTCGGCGTTCTTGATCAGGGTCTCGGCGTCGAGGCCGTCGTCGGGGTAGAGGCTGGCCCCGATGCTGACACCAGTGTGTAGATCGTTCGGCGCGATGTCGTGAGGGTCGGCCACGGCGCGCAGCAGCTTTTCGGCCAGCGCGGCGACATCGGGCGCTCCGCTCACATCCGGCAGCAGAATGACGAACTCGTCGCCGCCCTGGCGACTGACCGTGTCGGACGCACGCACCGCGCCGAGCAGGCGCGTCGCCACCGACTGCAGAAGCCGGTCGCCCACCGCGTGGCCTAGGGAGTCGTTGACCCGCTTGAATCCGTCCAGGTCGAGGAACAGCACCGCCACCCTGTGACGCCGCCGCTTGGCCAGGATGATCGCCCGGGTGATTCGATTGCCGAGCAGCAGCCGGTTTGGCAGGCCCGTGAGGACGTCGTGCTCGGCGGCGAAGGCCAGCTCAAGACCGCCGGTGCGAACGGCGACAAGGCCGGACTTTGAACTGCCTATCAGGATCTGAACGGGAAAGTCGCTGCCGTCCCGTCGGCGTCCAATCAGCTCGCCCCTATCGCCCACGGCCCGGCGCGCGATCTCAGCGCCGTGGCGACGCCGTTCCGTGGCCAACCTGTCGGCATAGCCGTCCGGTATCAGCGCCGTCGCATTCAGGCCGATCATCTCCCCGGCATCGTAGCCGAACTGGTTCTCCGCGGCTGAGTTCGCCAAAATGACGCACCCGCCGGCATCGATCAGCAGCAACCCATGAGAGGCTGTTTCAATCAAGAATCGGTATTGGTCATCGATGTCCGATGATAAAGAGCCGGTTGGCCTTGATGTCATCGGCGGCTGACTTTACGCGGACTATTTGACCTCGAAATCGAGGGCACAACGGATCCGACAGAAGTCTTACCACATGTGCAGATCGGAACGCAGACAATCTGATTGTTTGGGCGAACCCGGGCAATGGCGGATTTGTCGCTACTTCACTCCGGCCGCCGCCAAGGCCATGGCCTTGGCGCCGGCCACGTCATAGATGCGGTTCATCATCGTCCTTTGGGCGGCCAGGCCGCCGCCGGCCTGCAGGGCCACCACGAGGCGCCAGCCGCCGAGGGCGTCGGCGGTGATGTCGCGGATCAGGTTGTAGACCCGCATCCGGCTCTCGACATCGACGGTGGACTTGGTCCGCAGATATTTGCGGATGTACTGCCCGCTCTCGGGATTGCGCAGGTCGGACTCGGTGGGCAGGGTCACCACTAGTCCACCGCTGAGGTCCTGCAGATATTTCACCGCCGTGTGGTAGTTCGAGGCGTAGTAGTATTTGGCGGCATTGACGGCCAGGGAATTGGGATAGACCATGCCGCCGGTCGCCGTCTCGAAATTGGCGCAGGCGTAATCGAGGCTCATCTTCAGCATCTGGGCGTAGCAGATCAGCTCGGCCAGGGTGCTCTGGACGTGGGCGTCGCGGTCCTTGCCCTGCATCTCGCTGACCAGGGCGGCCAGACCAACGAACATCTTCGACTCGGCGACGGCGGCCACCAGCCCGCCGGTGCGCTCCCACAGCCCCAGGGACTGGGCCAGGCGCGAGGCCAGCTGGGTCTCGCCGGCCAGGAACACCCGATCCCACGGCACCAGCACGTCGTCGAACACCACGAAGCCTTCCGGCATCGAGTGGTGGGCGCTGGCCGGATAGTCGAATTCGTTGAGTTGGGACGTCGCGAAGCTGCGGTTGATGATCTTCACGCCCGGCGTGCCCACCGGCACGCTGAAGGAGACGGCGTAGTCGGTCTCGTCCTGCCGCATGCCCTTGGTGGGCATGACCACCAGTTCATGCACCAGGGAGGCGGCGCTGATGTGCAGCTTGGCCCCGCGGACGACGATGCCCTCGTCGGTGCGACGGACGATGCGGACATAGAGGTCGGGATCGTCCTGTTCGTGCGCCCGGCGGCTGCGGTCGCCCTTCGGGTCGGTGATCACCTCGGCGGCGCGCAGATCGTTGTCGCGGACGTGGTGATAGAGGCGCTCGATGTTGGCGGCATACTGCGGATTGACCTGGGCGACGTCGTCCTTGACGCTCATCAGCGCCATCATCACCCCGGTGACGCCGCCGACGATGGACATCTCCTCCATCATCCGCACCCGCTTGATCAGGTCGTCCTCGTTGCGGGGGATCTGGAACACCCGATGGGCGCGTTCGCCGGTCTCGGTGACATAGGTCATCACCTCGGTGCGCTCGGGGCTGGGGTGGTCGTAGTCGGCGGCGGCGACGGCGATGGGCGTCGTGAACTTCGGGCTGGCGGTGATGTCGTCGATCTTCTCGCCGTCCCAGAAAGTGACCCGGCCGTCCTTGAGGCTGTCGACATACTCCCGCGGCGTCTTGAGGCTCATGGCGCGTCTCCCGGCTGGCGATGGTCTTTTTGACCTTGAGCGGAAGGCTACGACCGCCGCGCGGGACGCGCCAGGGGGATATTTAGCACGCGTTCTGAATATCCGTGGTCGAAACCCGCGGGTTTGTTGATCGAACGCAACGGCGGTTGAGCTGGAGACCCGAAAGTGGATGGTGACGACAGGCCGGGGCCAAACCCGGCGCGAGGAGGAGACAAGCATGGCCGAACTTCTGGACTCCCTGCGCGAGGCGATCGGCGCGGACGCCGTTCTGGCCGGCGCCGAGGCCGCCGAGGCCGCCTTCAGTCCCTGGACGCGTCTGGGCGCGCCGCTGGCGGTGCTGCGGCCGCGCACGACCGCCGATGTGTCGGCGATCCTGCGTCTGGCGCACGGTTCGGGGACGCCGGTGGTTCCTTGGGGCGGGAAGACCGGCCTGGTCGAGGGCTGTTTCGCCGGTGGGGCCCTGGCGATCAGCCTGGCGCGGATGACGGCGGTCGAGGACATCGACGTCGGCACGGGCGTGATGCGTGTCCAGGCCGGCTGCACCGTGCAGGCCGCCTGCGAGGCGGCCGAGGCCGCCGATCTGCTGCTGCCGCTGGACCTGGGCTCGCGCGGTTCGGCCACCATCGGCGGGACGATCTCCACCAACGCCGGCGGCAACCGGGTGCTGCGCTTTGGCATGATGCGCGAGATGGTGCTGGGCCTGGAGGCGGTGCTGGCCGACGGGACCGTGATCGGCGCGCTCAACCCCCTGATCAAGAACAACACCGGCTACGACCTCAAGCAG
>CAIQDO010000679.1 GCA_903870555.1 uncultured Caulobacteraceae bacterium | reverse complement strand
TCGTTTCAAGGATCTGGCGGACAAGAAGAAGAGCGTTTTCGACGACGACATTGACGCGCTGGTCGACGACGCCCTGGCGCGGGGCGCCGATCGGATCCAGGTCAAGACCCTGCGCGTGATCGCTGGCACCGAGGGGCCGCAGGAGGCCCACCTGACTCTGGTTGTCGACGGCGCCGAATCCTCGGCCACGGCCACGGGTGACGGTCCGGTCGACGCGGTGTTCAACGCCATCCAACAGCTCGTTCCACACAACGCCGTGCTGCGACTGTTTCAAGTCCACGCCGTCACCGAAGGGACCGACGCCCAGGCGCAGGTCTCCGTTCGGCTGGAGGAGGACGGCCGCATCGCCACCGGCCAGGCGGCGGACACCGACACCCTGACAGCCAGCGCCACCGCCTACGTCAATGCGCTGAACAATCTGTTCGCCCGAAAGGAAAAGAGCGCGCCCGAACCGATCACCGTCAGCGGTTTCTAAGAGGAATGGCATGATTGGCCGCGTCCTCGCCTTCGCCGCCCTGGCGGGTCTCGCCGGGGCCGTGGCGGCGCGTGCGGCCGATCCGGCGCCAAAGGCCGACGTCGTGCTGACCGGGGCAAAGATCTACACGGAGGACCCCGACCGGCGCACGGTCGAGGCCCTGGCCGTGAAGGACGGCCGGATCATGTTTGTCGGCGACGCCGCGGGCGCAGCCGTCCTCGTCGGACCCGATACCCAGGTCGAGGCGGGTGGCGGCCGTCTGGTTCTGCCAGGTCTGGTCGACGCGCATCTTCATCCGACAGGCATCGTCGACCTCGACAGTTGCAGCCTCGACAGCCGGGCGATCGACCTCGACGGCCTGCCGGCCTTCATTCAGGCCTGCATCGCCCGTTTCAGGATTCCCGCCGGGCAGTGGGCGCCGGTCCAACAGTGGAATTTCACCAGCGGCAATGTCCCGAGTCCAGCCAATCCCACTCTCCGGGCGGCGCTCGATCACGCGTCCTCCGATCATCCTATCGTGCTGCTGGGCAACGACGGCCATCACGGCGCCTTCAACAGCCTGGGGCTTGCCCGAGCGCGGAACGACAAAGGTGTGGCGGTCGGCTTTTCCAGGGCGACCCTGAAGGACGACTTCGCCCCTCTGGCGCCGCTCATCGGCGTCGATGCAAGCGGTGAGCCGAACGGTTCGGTGAACGAGGACGCGCGCAACCGGCTCGGCGCCCCCGACCTGTTGACGGTGAACCTGGCGGCTCTGATGCAGACGCCGGAGATGGTGCCGCGGCGTCTCAGCAGCCTCGGCATTACCGCCATTCAGGACGCCTGGGTGACCCCGGATTTGCTGCCGTTCTATGACAGGCTGCTGGCGCGCGGGACTCTAACGGCGCGGGTGAACCTGATGCAATTTTTCGAGCCGGAGGCCTTCCGCGGTCTTGACGGCGCGATCGACTACGACAGCCTTTTGCGCCGCGCGAAGGCCGTACGTGCGCGTTACGCGGCTTCGGAACTGATCCGCGCCACCGGCGTGAAGATCTTCGCCGATGGCGTTATGGAGGGGAATCCCTACGCCAGTCCGCCGACGCTGCCCGATTCTCCGTCGCTCCGGCCTTATCTGCAGCCGATTTTCGGCGCTGGGGCCGACGGCAAGTTGACCGTCGCCGGCTATGTCGACACCCAATCGGCGCTTTGTCAGGATGTGCGGCTCCACCGCGCCGCCTACGCCGACGTGGTCGCCTTCGCGGCCGCGCACGGCTTTCACCCCGACCAGTGCGCCGTGTCCTTCGGCCGCTTTCAACACGACCCCGCGCTGATCATGGACTACGCCCGGCGGGCGCATCTTGCGGGCTTCACCTTGCACATCCACGCCATCAGCGATGCAGCCGTCCGGCTGGCGGTCGACGCCATTGAGGCAGCCCGCGCGGCCGATGGCAACGACGCGACTCCGGACGCGATCGCCCACCTTCAAATGGTCGATGCAGCGGACGTCACCCGGATCGGCCGGGATCACCTTTTCACGGTCTACACCTACAGCTGGGCGACCGCCCTGCCGGACTACGATCTGTCGGTGGTTCCGTTCTTCGAACCGATCCATGGCGCCGCCTATGTGGACTATCATGACCCGACCAGTCGGTACGAACGCGGCTTC
>CAIQDO010000678.1 GCA_903870555.1 uncultured Caulobacteraceae bacterium | reverse complement strand
TGGCGGCGATGAAGGCGACGTTCCGCCGCGAGGCGCTCTCGCCCGAGGCCCGCGCCAACTTCGACATCTGGGCCCTGGAACTGACCCGCGCGGAGACCAGCTACGCCTTCCGTCGCTACCAGCCGCCGTTCTACTCCTTCCTCTATTCGGTCCATTCCGAGCTGCCCAACTTCCTGATCAACACCCACGTCGCCAAGGACGCCTCGGACATGCGGGCCTACGCCGCCCGCCTGCGCGCCCTGCCGGCGGTGCTGGACACGGCCATCGCCCAGTCCAAACTCTCCAGCGCCCAGGGAATCCGCGCGCCCCGCTTCGAGGTCGAGCGGGTGATCGCGGGCGGCGCCACCCTCATATCCGGCGCGCCCTTCGACAGCGGCCCGGACTCGCCCCTGTGGGCCGACGCCAAGGCCAAGGTCGGCAAGCTTGCGGCCTCGGGCAAGGTGACGGCGGCCGAGGCCGACGCCCTTCTCGCCGAGGTCCGCGAGTCGCTGCTGGGCGTCCGGCCGGCCTATCAGCGTGTGATCGACTGGGCGCGGGGCGAACTGCCCGCCGCCCCCAGCGGCCGGGTGGGCGCGGTCTCCCTGCCGGGCGGAGACGCCTGGTACGCCGCGGCGCTGAAGATCAACACCACCACCGACCTGACGCCGGCCCAGGTGCATCAGATCGGCCTAGCCGAAGTGACGCGGGTGGAGAAGGAGCAGGACAGGCTCGCCCTCCAGGCCGGCTTCAAGGACCGGCAGGCCTATTACGACGAGCGCGCGCGCCTCTATCCCCCCACGCCCTGGACCGACGACCTTAGGACCGCCTACCTGCGCCTCGCCAACGACACCATCACCCATACGCGCGGCCTGCTGCCGGCCTGGTTCGGCCAGCTTCCCGTCTATCGCGTGGAAGTGGTGCGCGAACCCTCGTTCAGCGAGGTGGCGGGCGGGGCGGCCCACGCCGCCGGCCCCAGCCCCGACGGCGCGCGGCCGGGCCGGGTCTATGTCCATCTGCTGGGCGTCACCGACGATCCCGCCGACGTCTACAACCTGATGTGCCACGAGGGCATTCCCGGCCACGTCCTGCAGGGCGACATTCAGGCGCGCCAGTCGGGCGGGCCGAAGTTCCGCAAGGCCTACGGCTATGTCGCCTACGCCGAGGGCTGGGCCCTCTACACCGAGGCCCTGTGCAAGGAGATGGGCGTCTATCCCGACACCGCCGCCGACTTCATGCGCCTGGATGCCGAGCTGTTCCGCGCCGCGCGCCTGGTGGTCGACACCGGCATCCACGCGGACGGCTGGACCGAGGACCAGGCCGTCGACTACCTGATCAAGGTCGGCCGCCGGCCGCCGAACCAGGCCCGCGCCGAGGTTCGCCGCTACATCACCCTGCCCGGCCAGGCCACCGGCTATAAGATCGGCATGCTGAAGATCCTCGAACTGCGCCACAAGGCCGAGGCGGAGCTGGGCGCCAAATTCGACTTGCGCGGCTTCCACGACCTGGTGGTGGGCTCGGGCTCCATGCCCCTGGGCGTCCTGGAGCAGCGGGTGAGCGACTGGATCGCTGCCCGGCGGTGACGGACGAGTCCGGCGACTTTGAGGTCGCCACACGCCCTACCGGGATTGAAATCGTCGTTGATCGATCGGCCGTTTCGGCCGACACCCCCTCGTCAGATTTGCCCATCCCTCGGAGCTCCCCCTTGAACCCCACACCCATCGTTGTCGCCGGCGTGCTGGCGACCGGACTCGCCGCGCCCGCCGTGGCCGCGCCGACCCCGGCCGAGTCGGCCGCCGACTACGCCATCGGCCTCGATCTCGGCCGCAGGCTGCGCAACTCCGAGGTCGCGGCCGATCCGCAGACGGTGCTGCAGGGGCTGAAGGACGGCATGTCCGGCGACAAGCCGGCCTTCACCGACGAGCAGATGCGCGCGGGCATGGCGCAGCTCCAGGCCACCGCCGAGGCCAAGGCCCTGGCCAAATCCGCGAAGGCGTCGGAGGCCAACACGGCCCAGGGCGCGGCCTTCCTGGCAGCCAACAAGGCCAAGGCCGGCGTCGTCACCCTGCCCAGCGGTCTGCAATATGAGATCCTCAAGGCGGGGACCGGTCCGGTCCCGAAGCTCGACGACACCGTCAGCTGCCACTACCGCGGCACGCTGATCGACGGCACGGAGTTCGACAGCAGCTACGCTCGCAACGAGCCGGCCAGCTTCGCCGTCAGCGGCGTGATCAAGGGCTGGACCGAGGCGCTGCAGAAGATGCCGGTCGGCTCGAAATGGCGCCTGGTCGTCCCCTCCGCCCTGGCCTACGGCGACCACGGCGCCGGCGCCCAGATCGGGCCGGGCGCGGTGCTGGTGTTCGAGGTCGAGCTGCTGGCGATCGAACCCAGGAGCTGAGGAGGACGACGCCATGGTCGAAGCCGCAACTCTGTCCCGCCG
>CAIQDO010000677.1 GCA_903870555.1 uncultured Caulobacteraceae bacterium | reverse complement strand
CGGCGCCAGTGACGCGGGTGGCGATGGTGATAACGATGGCCGATGACCGCGCCGCCGACACCGCCCACGACCAGCCCCACCGGTCCCGCGACCACCGCGCCCGCAACCGCGCCGGCGACCGCGCCCTTGGCGGTATTGCTGACGGCCTCCGCCCCGGTTGCGGCGCCCAACGCTGCGACAGCGCAGGCGGCAATGACAAGTCGCTTCATGGTCGTCTCCAAGGCCGAGTCCGGTCATCCGGCCCCTGCGATTTCATCCCACCAACGCGGTTTTCGTCAATGGGTTCCACGGCCGCCGCCGCGAGGGGCCGTCGACAGACGTTGACGACAATAGGGAACACGCCGAATGAACGACGATATCAGTCCGCCCAGGAGCCGCCATGCGCACGTCGCACGTCCTTTTTGTCGCCCTGTTGGGCGTCTGCCTCGCGGCGGAAGCGGCTCAGGCCGAGACCGCCGCCGCACCGGTGCGCAAGCCGGGATTCTGGGAAACCACCATGACCATGGAGGGGCCGCACGCCCATGTCATGGTGACGAAAGTCTGCACCGACGCGGCCCTGGAGCGACGGACCGCGATGTTCGGCGGCGCGAACCCAGGCAAGGACTGCTCCGTACATGAAATGCATCGCACGGCCGGCGGGTTCGCCTTCCGCTCGGTCTGCAAGCGACATGACGTCACCACCACCACCGCGGGCAAGGCGACCGGCGACTTCAACAGTCTCTACCGCGTCGAATCGACGACCCGCATCTCGGCCGCCTCCGGTCCGCCAGGGCGGGAACGCCATATGGTGATGGACAACAGGTGGCTCGGCGCCTGCCCGGCCGGTCGCAAGCCCGGCGACCTGATTTTGCCGAGCGGTGAAGTGATGAGCATGGCGACGCCCAAATGAACCGCAGGGACCTCCTTATCGCCCTGTCGACCCTGCCCATCGCAGTGGGCGCGACGTCCGCGCTCGCCGCCACCACGCCCTCGCTTCAAGGACTCGTCGACGGGACTCAGCGAACTGCAGCCAACCGTGTCCGGGACGCCTTCCGCCATCCCCGCCAAAGCCTGGAATTCTGGGGCCTGAAGCCCGGCATGACGGTCGTCGAAGTCGCGCCGTCCGGAGGTTATTGGACCGAGATCCTTGCCCCCTTCCTGAAGTCCACTGGCGGTCGCTACGTCGCGGCCCAGGGCGGCGATCTCACCGCCTTCAAGGCGCAGTTCGCCGACGCCGCCGTCTGGGGCGACATCCAATCTGCCCCCTTCACCGCCACGAGCGGGCCGATCGTGCCCGATGGAACCGCCGATCTGGTGATCACAGCCCGCAACATCCACGATTGGATGTGGACTCCGGGCCGGCTCGACAAGGCCCTCGCCGACTTCCACGCCGCCCTGAAGAGCGGTGGTCTGCTGGGCGTCGAAGAGCATCGGGCCGATCCGCGCAAACAGGTCCCCGACGCCCGCGACGGCTATGTCGAGACCGCCTGGCTGACGGCCGCGGTCGAAAAGGCCGGGTTCCGGTTGGAGGCGGCTTCCGAGATCAACGCCAACCCCATGGACACCAAGGATCACCCCTTCGGCGTCTGGACCCTGCCGCCGACCCGCCGCACCCATACCAAGGACCAGCCGACCCCGGCCGGCTTCGATGCGGCGAAATACGAGGCCATCGGCGAGAGCGACAGGATGACCCTACGCTTCCGCAAGGCCTAACGTCCGGGTTTCAGCCGCCGCTGCGCGCGGCGGTGAAGGCGCCGGACTGACCGTTGGCCACAAGGGTTCCCGTGATACGATCGCCCAGCAGAACGCCCACGTAGTCGACGCTGAAACGACTGAGCATGAAGCTCGATTGATAGCTGAAGCTGACCTTGTCGCCGATCACCCTGCCTTGGGTGAGGTCGTGCCGCCGTCCACCCTTGACGCGAGCGTCACTGGTCGCTCCATCGACACAGGCCCCGGTCAGGGCTGGACCCGCGGCCTCGAAGCGGCAATTCAGTGTGAAGGCGAATGGTCCGACCTTGCCCGACACCACCCAACGGCCCCCGGGGCCGTTTTGGGCCGCCCCTTCCTGTTGACCCGCGATCGCCGGCGCCGCGGTGATCAGGCCCGCACAGAGGGCCATTCCAGCAAATACACGTATATTCATATCGCCCCTCTCCTATCGACCGTATTTACTCCTGTACGAGTGCCGCCGGAAAGTGGACCTGCCCATTAAGGACGGTGCGACCTTGGGCCACGGTGCGCGAACACTCCCGTTAAGCGAACATGGGCAATGGATGACTTGGCCCAACGTATCGCTGGATATGAAATGGCGTTGATCGAGGTGGCGGCCTACCTCGACCGAGCCCACGTCATCGCCGGTCTCGAAGCGATCCATGATGGCCTGACCGACACCATCGGCGCCCACGAACGCGCGAGCCGCCTAAGGGCGATAGATCTTCTTGAACGCGCCCTCGCCCGCCGAACGGCGCCCGCGACGGGCTTGAATTGGCCCGGGTAAACCTGTCCAGGTCTCGAAAAGTCACTGTTCGTAGTCGAATGTCCCGGGCTTCGGCTTCCGTACGGCGCCGAAGGTGTAAACTAGGCCGCCGTAGATCACCCGGCCCTGTTGGTGTCGCTGGTAGGCATCGGTGAGCGCGCTGGTGGCGATCGTTCGGCGCTGTGTCTGACCGTCCAGGGCGTCGGACAGGGTGAGGACAGCGGCAAGGCTGGGGGACAGCTGACGACGCCAGCCGAGATTGACAATGCTGATCGCCGCCACCGAGCCCTGCGGCGTCAAACGCCTGTCGGTGCGGCTGAAGGACAACTGGCCAGTATCGGCAGCATCCGGCTTCCAGTCGAGACTGGCCTTAAGGTTGACGCCGACGGTCGACTTCAACCCGGCCAGGCCGAGCGCGGCGGCATCGATCTGGCCCCAGAACAGATTGCCACTGACGTTATAGGAAAGCGTGCGGACGATACGGCCGCTTCCGGTGAACTCAAGGCCGGCGGCCTTGCTCTTCGGCAGATTGGCCTTTGTGGCCAGCACCACGTCGGCGGCCAACACGCGGGTGATGTCGGTGACGCTGTCCCGGTTGAAGCGGTAATAGGCCGTCAGCCCATAGGCCAGCGAGCCGACAGCGGAATTGTAGCCGGCCTCATAGGACCAACTGTCCTGTGGCAGAAGATGGGGATTGCCAGAGCGAAGGTTGTGGATGTCCTGATAGTCCGTGAACGGACTGAGCGCCTGCGGGTCGGAGCGGTCCATGCGGCGGCTGATGCTCAGGCTGAGCTTGCCGCCGTCGGGCAGTCGGCGCTGAAGGTTCAGGCTGGGGTAGGCGCGGAAATAGTCGTAGCCAGACGCGATATCGCCAGAGATCAACAGCGTCTTGATGCTCGTTTGCTCCAGCCTGACACCCGACTGCAGGCTCCAACCGAACACGGGAGTCTCGATCTCTCCAAAGCCGCTGTGGACCTGCTGGTGGTAGCGAAAGTGGCTGGTGATGTTCGCATTATCGACCGGAAGGCCTGTGGCGGGATCAAGCGTGTCGCCGCGGTTGTCGAAGCGGTCGGCGTCGTCCGCGAAGTCATAGCCAAGCCTAAGGCTGCCCTCGCCGGGCAGGGGAAGGACATAATCGGCGGAGGCCTCCGTCTTGATGAAGTCGAGGCTGAGATGAAGATCATCGTAGGTCGGCGGCGTCGAGGGGGCGTTGTGCCGGTTCGAATAGGCATAACCTTCGCGTTCGCGGGTCACCGATCGCTGGAAAGACAACGTGAGGAGCTCGCCAGGGCGCGAGAGCTTCTGATCGAAGCGCAGGCCCTCGCCCTCGTCGACGCTCCAGTCATGACCGTCGCTGTAACGATCGGTCGATGCTGTCAGGAGCCCCCCCGCCGCACCGGTTTCGTTGTGTTGGTCGAAGGTCCGTACACCCTTCAGTTCGCGGTGACTCAAGGTCAAGGCGAGGCCTTGGCGGTCGTTGACCGCATAGTCAACGCCAGCCTTGATCTGCGGAATCAGTCGGCGAAGATGTTCGTCGAGCGATTCACGGCTGTCGGCGGGGACGCCCGAGGCCGGGCTGACCGCCGTACGGATGTCGGCAACCTCACGGTCCTTGATCTCCCGGCGCAGGCTTGCGCCGCCGGACAGCTTCAGCCGGCCGGTGTTCCACGCCCCGTTGACGCCGACGACGTATCGGCCGCTATCGCCGATGTTTGCATTGGCGCCGCCCGACAGGCCGGCCTTTCGACTCTTCCTGGTGATGATGTTGATCACGCCGGCCGATCCCTCCGCACGGTACTGCGCCGGCGGGTTGGTCATCACTTCGATACGGTCGATGTCCTGGGCCGGAAACTGCTGAAGACTCGTCCCCGCAGCGGCGCCGGAGAATTGGGCGGACGGCTTGCCGTCGACAAGGATGGTTACGGCGGTGTCGCCGCGCAGGCTCACGGCGCCGTCGGCGTCGACAGAAACGGACGGGACCTGGCTAAGGACATCCGCGGCCGACCCGGCCACAGCCTGAAGGTCACCGGAGAGGGTGTAGACCTTGCGATCGAGCAGGACCTGTTCCTTCGGCCGCGTGGCGGTGACCGTTACGCCCTCAACCGACGTGGGCGGCGCCGGAGTCTCGGCAACAGATGCGTCGCCGCACGCCAACAGGAGCACAGCCGCCGCAGCGTAGCGGATTGTCGTCAAAACGTCCTCCGAAGGCATGGCCGGCGAGGACGCCCCGATTCCCCATTGGCAAGAAATTATCACGGGAGTGTGACAGTCAGGCGCCCCTTCCCGGCGGCATCGGACGATGGCACGGTCGGTCGTATCCTCGCCCTCCGGAAAAGCCCACCATGCGCCTGTCGGATCTCAGCCCTCACGCCGACACCCTTGCCGCGGTGGTGCTGGGCGCGCTGCTGGCGACCATCAGCGGGGTGATCGCTAACGGCTTCGAGGCCCGCGTTCGCCAGCGGAGACGGGAGCGGTCAGCGGCGCTGCTGTTCGGAGAGGTGCTGTCGACCCTCCGGGTTGTGCTGGAAGGCGCCGACGGGGTGCGTGGCCGGGGTGATCCCTACGGACCAGTGACCCGTCGTTTGCTGCACGCCGCCCGGCGGGAACTCGATATCTACGACCGCAACCGCGAAGCCCTGATGGACCTGCGCGACGCGGCGCTACGGGCCGACCTGCACAGACTCGCGGTTCGGCTAGCCATGCCGCTTGACGGTATCCTCGATACCCTGGACGCAGGCGGCGGCGACAACGAGGCCCGGGACCGTAGCTTCATGTTTCTGATGGAGACGCTATCGGAGCTGCCGCGTCTTGTCGTCCGTCTGGGCCAAGTCTCCGGCGCCAGCTTCGATCATTATGACTCGATGACACGGCCCGGCGCGCCGGCCCCCTGAGGCGCGAGGCTGGTCAGCGCCGCCGTGCGGACGGCTCCGACGGCGCCGGCTCCATAGGGAACCGCCTCACCCCGGCCCCAAACAGGCCTCGGCCAGGCGGCGTCATCCGGACGGCGGCCGACGACATGGATGTGCAGTTGCGGCGTGACATTGCCCAAGGCTGCGACATTCAACTTGGCGACCGGACGCCCTAAGGCGGCGCCTATCGCCCGCACGGCGGCGCCCGCCAGAACAATCTCCCCAAGCAGCAGGGCGCGGTCGCCCGCCGAAAGATCCTCCAGTTCGACGGCTCCGACGACGCGGGGGATCAGGATCAGCCAGGGATAGCGAGCGTCGCTCTGCAGAAGGACCTCGCACAGCCGGAGGCTGGCCAGCGGCTCGGCGCCGAGGGCGAAGGCAGGGTCGATGGCGAACATGCCGCAACCTTGCAGGGCGCCGCGCGCGGGTCTAGACCGCGCGCGCATTTGCATAAAAAGCCCGAAAGGGCGTCAAACCTAAAACGGAGTACCGCCTTATGGCTCGCGCGAAAATCGCCCTCATCGGCGCCGGCATGATCGGCGGAACCCTGGCCCATATCGCGGCGCGGGAAGCCCTGGGCGATGTGGTGCTGTTCGACATCATCGACGGCACGCCGCAGGGCAAGGCGCTTGACCTGAACGAGGCCACCCCGGTGTTCGGCTCCGACTCCCTGCTGAAAGGCACCAGCGACTACGCCGACATAGCTGGCGCCGACGTGTGCATCGTCACCGCCGGCGTGCCGCGCAAGGCCGGCATGAGTCGCGACGACCTCTTGGGCATCAACCTGAAAGTCATGAAGGCCGTTGGGGAGGGCATCAAGACCCACGCCCCGAACGCCTTTGTCATCTGCATCACCAACCCGCTTGACGCCATGGTGTGGGCGCTTCGCGAATTCTCCGGCCTGCCGCATGAGAAGGTGATCGGCATGGCCGGCGTGCTCGACTCGGCGCGCTTTCGCTTCTTCCTGTCCGAACGCCTGGGCGTGTCAGTGCGCGACATCCACGCCTGGACTCTCGGCGGCCACGGCGACGACATGGTGCCGATGGTGCGCCACTCCACCGTCGGCGGCCTGCCCCTGCCCGAACTGGTCCGCCAGGGCCTGATCAGCCAGGACGAACTCGACGGAATCGTCAAGCGCACGCGCGGCGGCGGCGGCGAGGTTGTCGCCCTGCTGAAGACCGGCTCGGCCTTCTACGCCCCGGCCGAAAGCGCCATCGCCATGGCCTCGGCCTATCTGAAGGACGAGAAGCGGGTCCTGCCATGCGCCAGCTACCTGTCGGGCCAGTATGGCCTGACCGGCCTTTATGTTGGCGTTCCGACCGTGATCGGCGCCGGCGGCGCCGAGCGAATCCTGGAGTTCCCGCTGGACGACGCCGAAAAGGAAATGTTCGGCAAGTCAGTGGCCTCTGTCCAGGGCCTGATCGACGCCTGCAAGGCGATCGAACCCTCCCTGGCGTAGGTTGGGACCGGCCGCGGACGCCGAGGGGCGTCCGCGTAGGAATGTCTTCATAGTTGGGCGCGTAGCAGGCGTTCGCCCGCCGGGCGGGGTGGCGACCGCCGCGCCGAGGCTATGAATGCGGGTCGGGGTCATGACCGCGGAAGGTCGAGTCGGAGGTAGACGCTGTCGCACACGCGGTCGCCGAGAACGAAAGTGGCCTCTTTTCTGCCGGTCTCGCGAAACCCCACCCGTTCGAGCAGCGCGAGGCAGGCGGCATTGAGCGGGTCGACGTCGGCCGTCAGGAAAGCGATGTCGCGCGCCTCAATATAGGCGATGAAGCCCGCAAGCGCTTCGGACGCGAAACCCTGCCCCCAACGATCGGGGCGCAGGTAGAAACCGATCTCGGGCAGGCGCCAGGCGCCGAGCTTGCCGATGACCTCGCCCTCGTGTTCCAGCACGAACTCGTCGCTGTCGGACGCCGGGGTCGACAGCATGGCCGCGACGAACCGTTCGGATTCCTCGCGGGTCTTATGGGGAAGTTTCGACCAATAGCGCATGGCCCGTTCGTCGGACATGATCGCGTGGATCGCGTCGACGTCATCGGCCCGAACACGGCGCAGGAGCAGCCGGGCGGTGCGCAGGGTCTCGGCACTCGGGGTCATTCGGGACGGACGGCGTCAGCTTTACCGGACCGCCACGGTCAGGCCGCCGGCGCCTTGTTCAGCGCGGCGTGGATCTCCTCGGTCAGGGCGGTGTTGGCCTTGAGCAGTTTGTGCATGTCGTTGCTGATGTCGAGCAACGCCTCGGCGTCCTTATAGGTCTGGAAGGCCTGCTTGTCGGACGCGGCGGCGGCGACCTTCTGGCCGACCATGATGATCGACAGCAGGACCAGCTGCAGGAAGGTCTGGGCGATCCAGGCGATCAGGGCCGCGGTGCCGGCCTTGATGGCGTCGGGAAGGCTGATCAGGGCCAGAACCGCGAAGGCGTAGGCGCACCACATGGTGCCGACGCTGTTGGTGATCTTCAGCGCCAGCCAGCCGTTGAATCCCTGCCGCTCCTTGGCGATCGTGTGGACGCCGTGGGCCTTGCGCTCGGCGATATGAGGGTGAGGGGTGTGGGTGGTCATGGTGTGTGGTCTTCCTCGAGGGCCCATGTGGGCGGCTGTCGACACCGGGCGCGGCCTGTCTGTCATGACCCAATGATCATGGCGCCGCCAAGTCCCGCGTTCCCAGGCAGAGCGTGGCGATAGCACGCGACAAGGCCTCCACCGGCGCACCGTCATTGTTCGACAGGATGATGATCGTCAGCTGGTCGTCGGGATATCGGGCGATCATGGCGCCATAGCCCTCGACGTGTCCGTTGTGCCACCAAACCCGGCGGCCGTCCTGAACCGAAATGACCCAGCCGAAGCCGAAACCACCGCCCTGGTCGGCGAACATCAACGCTTGCGACACCGGCGAGAGCACCCCTCCGTCATGGAGTGCGCGATCCCATTTCATGAGATCGTCGACCGTCGAGTACAGGGCGCCGGCCCCCGATTCCCGGATGTTGGACATCCAGCCCGTGTCGCGCCAGGCCGATCCTTCACGGATGGCGCCCGATGCGCGGTCGGGCGGACCGAGATTGCTGACGAACCCGGTATGGCGCATGCCGAGCGGGGTGAGGATCCGCGAGTCGAGGACCTCGCCGAGCGTTCGGCCGCTTACCCTGGCGACGACGCCGCCAAGCAGGACGTAGCCGGTGTTGTCGTAGACAACCTTGCGACCGGGAATGCACTGCAGGGGCTGGTCTCGGACCAGCGCGATGACATCCTCGACCGATTTTCCGACCCAGTGGCGCTGTTCCCAATCGGGGAGGCTTGTGAAATTCACGAGGCCGGAGGTGTGGGTCAGGAGATGCCGCAGGGTGATGTCGTTCCAGGCTTGCGGCGCCGCCGGAAAGGTCCGGCGGATCGGGTCATCCAGAGTGAGCCTGCCATCCTGCGCCAGCATCAGGATCGCCGCGGCCGTGAACGACTTGGTGATCGAGCCGACGCGGAAGACCGCATCCACCCTCGAAGGCGCGGCTCGCAGCCGGTCGGCGAATCCGTAGGCTCCGCGAAACACCGGCCGGCCATCCCGTGCGACAAGGATCGCACCGTCGGCGAAGCCCTTGGCCCGCCAGGCGGCGATCAGAGCCTCCATCCGCCGATGGTCCAGGCCCACCGCCCCGACCTCGCGCGGCAGGAGGAGACACGCGGCGACCGCGCAGCCCACCCGCATCAACAGATCCCGCCGTTGCCTCATGCCATTTCGAGAGCCAAGCTCATGAAGGTCGTTCCGTGTGGTGTCGGCAAGAGCCGGACACATCGCACAACGAGGCGTCGAGCGAGACTGACGCGGCATGGCGATGCGCCGTAGCTATCGGGGCAAGGCTGTTCAAAACGCAAGGCGGGACCATGCCGATATTCGTCAAGGACAAGGTCATAGTTGTAACCGGCGCGGCCGGCGGCTTCGGCCAGCTGATCAGCCTCAAGGCCGCCAGGCTGGGCGCCAAGCTGGTGTGCGGCGATATCGACGCCGCCGGTCTTGAGGCGACTCTCGTCCAGATCCGCGCTCAGGGCGGTCTGGCCGAGAGCCTGCTCACCGATGTCACCAGCCTTGAGCAGATGAAAGCCCTGGCGGAAGTGGCGATCGCGACGTTCGGACGGATCGATGTGATGATCAACAACGTCGGCGTGATGCCCCTGGCTTTCTGGGCCGATCACGCGGCCGCCTCGGCGCTTTGGGTCCGGCGCCTGGACATCAACATCAAGGGGGTGATGAACGGCATCATCGCGGTCTACGACCCGATGATCGCCCAGGGGCGGGGCCATGTGATCAACATCTCCTCCACCTACGGCAACTTCCCGGTGGCCGGCGCCGGGATCTATGGGGCGACAAAGGCGGCTGTGAACTTCCTGTCCGAGTCCTTGCGAGTCGAATCCCAGGGCAGGATCAAGGTGACGACGATCCGGCCAACCGGTGTGCCCGCCACTGGCCTCGGCGGCGGCGTCGTCAATCCGGCGGCGATCGTCGGCATCCTCGGACAGAACACCGGCTCCTATCTGGCGACCCTGGCGGAGATGACTTCCGGCGAGGCCCCGCCGGAACAGGCCGACCCCGCGTCGATAACCTACGCGGCGCTTGAGCCCGGTTTCATCGCGGATGCGGTGATCCACGCCATCGCACAGCCCTGGGGGGTGTCGATCGGCGACATCACCATCCGCGCGTCAGGCGATGGCTACGTTCTTTGACCGGCGCCCCCCAAGATCAGGCGAATCGCGGCGCGCTCGCCGCCCATTCCCGGCCAAGCGCGACGTAGTCGAATTCCTCCCAGGTCACCGCGCGAACGCCGGGAATGACCGCCCAGGGAATGGCGCTTTCAACGAAGGTCTGGACGATGGGCGCCACCCAGCTTGCATCGTCCAGGGTCCCGGCACGCAGACTCATGAAACCTGGCGCGATGAGAGCGTGAGCGAACACTGGTACGCGGCAATGGGCACAGTTGCCGTGTTCGACCTCGCGTCCCGAGTGGGTCGTCCGCCGCATCGGCTCGACCAGTCCGTCATGGTGAAAGTCAGCCGTCTGGATCACCAGCGTCAGGCTGAAGGCGGACCCCGTGCGGCTCTGGCAGTCGTGGCAATGGCAGACGAAGGCGAGCAGGGGCGCGGCGTTCAACCGATAGCGGACGGCGCCGCAGGCGCAGCCGCCGGGCTGCGGCAGGGAAACCACTTTCAAGGCGCGGGACTCCGGACAGGCGACGAGACCGGGGCAGATGACCACAGGGTCCGCCGCGACTCCAGCGGTCGACCGGGCGCCAGGGAAGGGCTATCCGGGAAATACACCTGACAAGGCGGGAACAATGGCCGAGATCATCATCCACACCGTCAGCATGAGCCCCTATGGGTGGACGGCCCGAATCCTGGCCGCGGAAAAAGGCGTCGCCTTCGACACTGTCCACGCCGATGTCGCGTCGCCAGGCTACGAACACCTACACCCGTTCCGCAAGATGCCGGTGCTCACCCATGGCGAGATCGTCGTCTACGAATCCCTGGCCATAGCCCACTACATCGATCGGGCCTTCGACGGGCCCGCGCTTCAGCCCAGCGACGTTCTTGGCCAGGCCGAGGCGCTGACCTGGGTGAGCGTCGTCAACGCCTACATGTTTCCGACCATGAACGGCCTGGTGAAACAGCGCTTCGCCATGGCCACGGGAGGCGAGGCCAACGAGGCGGCGCTTGCGGAGCTCCGCGAGCCGTTGGCCGGGCAGCTGGCGCTGATCGAGGCGGCGGTGTCGGTCCGTCCGTTCCTGGTAGGGCACGCCTTCACCATCGCGGACGCCTTCCTCATGCCCCAGCTTCACTATGCGACCTTCACGCCGGAAGGGTTGGACGCTCTGGCGGCGGCGCCGGCGACCGAGGCGTGGCTTGAGCAGATGCGCGCGCGCCCATGCGTCGCGGCGACCAACCCCCTGGGCGGGGGCTGATCGACCCAGGATTCGGTTGCCGGGCGAGGGCGATCAGAACCACCCCGCATCACGCAACGACTTTACGTAGTTCCGGCTGACAGGCGCGGCGACGCCGTTGATCAGGCTGAGGGTGGCGCGGCCATCGGCGCGCTCGACCCCGATGATGGCGTCGCGGGCGACCCACCAGGAGCGATGGGTGCGGGCGCCCTCTATGCCTTCAAGTTCCTCAAGCGCATCGGCCAGGCGCATCAGGATCAGGTCGTCGCCTTTGGACGTGTGCAGTCGGAGGTAGTGATCCTGGGCCTCAACCGCCCACAGGCTGGCGCCGGCGAGACGTTCGGGCAGGCGGTCGAGAAGTCGCGCCGACGGAGCGCCGGCCGGCGACGAAAGCGTTTCCGCAGGGGTTCGGCCCTGGACCATGAACGCCAGAATGATCATGCCGCCGGTCGTCAACAGCACCGATGGGGCTACCTCGGCCATCTGAGTCAGGTGAAAGTGGCCCCCGCGGAACAGCATATTGGCGAGGGTGGCCATCACGGTCATCGGCAGGCCGATAACCAGGGTCAGCAGGATCACAGCCGTCACCGGTCGTGTCTCCAGCCAAGGCCGACGGATCAGGTGACGACCACCGACCCGGCCCAGTATCGTTCCGATCAGCACCAACGACAGCCAATAAACCAAGCGTCCGGATAGTGGCATGGCGTCGGTGCCGAAGCCACCGGCCGCGGCCAGAACAGACCCGACCATGGCTGTGGCGACCAGAATCCTCGCCCAGTCGTCGGCGCACGCCTGCCCCCATAGCCGTTGGAGCCATGTCGCGGCTGGCGCCGCCCGATGGGCCAGGGATGACTTCAAAAGACCACCGGATCGCCTCGCGGGGTCGATGCCTGCCCCGCTTGTCGATGGTCCCGTCGGCCTGGACCGTGTCAAGTGCGTCCGATTCAAAATGACGCCCTTGCAACATCCGGGGCTTTCGTCATCTTCCGCGTCCAACGCGGCCTGGCCCGCGCTACGTTCAATGCCCGCCGCTTGTTTCCGGTTTCGTTTTGAAATCGGCTGGCGCCGGGCGACGAGAGTCCAAGTCCCGACCATGGATGACTTCATCTTTCACGATCCGACCGGCCAGCGGGCCAAGCGCGCCAATTTCGGCGTCGGCCTGGTCGTGTCCTTGGCCGCCCTGGTGGTCGCCGCCTTCTTCGCCACCCTGGCCTTCGCACCGCGGTTGCCGCACCTGACGCTGAAGGATCCGCAGGTGCTGCAGGCCCTGCACGTGGAGACGGCGCACAAGTTCCGCCGTCCAGCCGGCTGGCGGCGGGTGCCGCGCGCTTCCAAGGCGGCGCCAGGCGCGCCCGAACGACCGCTTTCGGTGGGCTTCTATGTCAGCTGGGCGCAGAACTCCCGGGTCTCGCTACGTCGTCACGTCGAGCAGCTCGACGTCGTCTCGCCGCAATGGGTGCTGCTCGATGGCTCTCTCGGACGGGTGTCGGTGACAGTCGACCCCTTTGCCGAAGCGCTTATCGCCGGAACCAAGACCCCGCCTTCGGTGCTGCCGATGGTTCACAACGGCCATGGCGGGATCAACGATGGGCCGCTGGCCGACAAATTGCTGCTCTATCCGGCCGCGCAGAACGCCCTGATCCAGAACCTCGTGACCCTGGCCAAACAGCGGGGCTGGGGCGGCTATGTGTTCGATATGGAGAACCTGTCCAAGCCGGCTCTGGCCCAATACCCGGTGTTCCTGGCCAAGGCCCGCGCGGCGTTGAAGCCTATGGGTCGGGAGGTCTGGGTCTCCGTGCCGTTCAACGACGACGCCTGGAACCTGAAGAAGTTCAACCAAGCCACCGACACCGTGATGCTAATGGCCTTCGACGAGCACTGGGGCACGGGCGCGCCCGGCCCGACGGCGTCGCAGGAATGGTTCGAGCGCGTCCTGGCGCTGGACATGGCCCAGCTCGACCCCGCCCGGACGATGGTGATCTTCGGGGGCTATGGCTACGACTGGACCTCCGCGGACGACAAAGGGCCGGCCAAGGCCGAGATCGTCACCTTCTACGACGCCACCCAATTGGCCCACGACGCCAGCGCCCGCGTCACCATGGACGACGACGCCCTCAATCCCGGATTCCAGTACGTCGACGACGACCAGCGCCGGCACATCATCTGGTTTCTCGATGGGGCCACACTGTTCAACCAGATCAAGATCGCCGACGCCTACCGACCGCGCGGCTACGCCATGTGGCGGATGGGTGACGAGGACCCGGCGATCTGGCGTTATCTCAACCAGCCGTACGGCTCCGCCAAGCCGGTCGGGCTTGAAACCATCGACCCCAGCCTCGGCGTGACCTTCGACGGCTCGGGCGAAATCCTGCATGTCAGCGCCTCGCCCACGGGCGGCAAACGCATCGTGGAAATCGATCCGCAGACCGGCCTGATCTCGGGTGAGACCTATACCGAAATGCCGACGCAATATGTCGTCGACCGCTACGGCTTCCATCCAGGCTGGGTCGCCCTGACCTTCGACGACGGGCCGGATGGGCGCTGGACACCCAGAATCCTCAAGATCCTCAAGGAAAAACACGCGCCGGCAACGTTCTTCGTCATCGGCGAGAACATGCAGGCCCGACCGGACCTGGTGCAGAAAGAGGTGCGCGAAGGTCACATGGTGGGGAACCACACTTGGACCCATCCCAACATCGCCGTCACACCGCTCGCCCAGACCAATCTGGAGATCAACACCACCCAGCGGCTGTTCGAGGTGCTGACCGGCCGATCGATGCGGTTCTTCCGGCCACCGTTCTTCGGTGACGCCGAGCCATCGACTCCAGGCGAAGTCGAACCGCTGAAGGTGGCTCAGGGCTTCGGCTATCTGATCGCCGGCCTGCGGATCGACCCGGACGATTGGCAGAAACCCCAGCCCGCCGTGATCATCAAGCGCACGCTTGATCGGCTCAAGGTCACCGGCGAGCAGGAAGGCCAGGTCATCCTGCTGCACGACGCGGGCGGCGACCGCAGCCGGACCGTGGCGGCCTTACCCGGCCTGATCGACGCCCTGCGAGCAGCCGGCTACAGGCTGGTGAGCATGGAGCAGCTCGCCGGCATGAGCCGGGCCGACGCCCTGCCGCCGACCTCGCGTAGCGACATCGACATCATGCTGGACAACTTCGGGTTCGGTTTCTTCCGCTATGTCAACGAGGCGATGAAGGGGCTGTTCCTGGTGGCCATCGTGCTGGGGCTGGCGCGGCTGGCGTTCATGGCGGTGTTCGCCCTGGTTCACCGGATCCTGGAGCCCGGCCGCAAGCCGAAGAAGCTTGATCCGGCGACCGGTCCGCTGATCAGCGTACTGATCCCGTGCTACAACGAGGAAAAGGTGATCGTCTCGTCGGTGGCGCGGATCCTCGCCTCGCAGTGGCCAAACCTCGAGGTGCTTGTGCTGGATGACGGTTCGGCCGATCGCACGTCGGCGGTGGTCGCCGAGGCGTTCCACGACAATCCCCGGGTGTCGCTGCTGACTTTCGAGAATGGGGGCAAGGCCCGCGCGCTGAATCGCGGTCTGCTGCAGACCAAGGGCGAGATCGTTGTGGCGTTGGACGCGGATACGCTTTTCCTGCCCGACACCCTGCCCCGTTTGGCTCGCTGGTTCGTCGATCCGCGGGTCGGGGCGGTAGCCGGCAACGCCCTGGTGGGCAACCGATTGAATCTGATCACCCGCTGGCAGGCGCTGGAATATGTCACCGCGCAAAACCTCGAGCGGCGGGCCCTGGCTGTGCTGGGAGCCGTGACCGTCGTTCCCGGCGCCGTCGGCGCCTGGCGCCGGTCGGTGCTGACGGCGCTGGGCGGCTATCCTTCCGACACCCTGGCAGAGGACCAGGACCTGACCCTGGCGGTGCAACGGGCGGGCTGGAGGGTGGAGTTCGATTCTTCAGCTCGAGCCTACACCGAGGCCCCGGATACCGTGAGGGGGCTGCTGAACCAGCGTTTCCGATGGTCGTTCGGCACTCTGCAGTGCCTGTGGAAGCATCGCTCGGCGCTGTTCAATATCAAACACCCGATCCTAGGCTTCGTCGCGCTGCCGCAGATATGGCTGTTCCAGATTTTTCTGACCGTGGCCGCGCCCCTGGTTGATCTGGCCATCGTTTCGTCGCTGATCTGGGCCCTCTATGGCCGCGCCTTCCATCCCGTTGAGTGGTCGCCGGACAATTTCGTACGGTCGGTGTTCTACTGGGCGGCCTTCATCTTCCTGGACCTCTCGGCCGGGGCTCTGGGCATGGCGTTGGAACGCAAGGCGCCGTGGAAGGACCTGATCTGGCTACCGATCCAGCGGTTCGGCTATCGTCAGCTGATGTACTACGTCGTGGTCAAGTCGGTGATCAGCGCCATCCGCGGTTACCGGGTCGGGTGGGGCAAACTGGAGCGGCGGGCGACCGCCGTGGTCGGCAGTTCGACCTGAACGAGCTGGCGCCTGTTTTTCGGGTCGGGGCGAACAGGACCGTCACAGATTGTCATCGTCTTGGGCAGACCACTCCGATCTAACAGGTTTAGGCTTGGTCACGGACCGGTCTATGAAATATTGCGGCGGCCGGCCAGGACGCCTGACCTTCGACGGCACAGGAGTTCCCGAGAATGGTCGACGCCCCACTCCCCCCTGCCATGCTGAAGGGAGCGAGCCTGCGGGATCACATCGCGATCATGCGGCTCGACCACGCGACCAAGCACGTGTTCATCCTGCCGGGAATCGTGCTTGCGGCGCTGCTGCGTGGATCGGCCGTCCACCCGAGGTTCTGGCCGTTCGTGGCAGGTGGCCTGGCGGCTGTGCTCATCGCCTCCGCCAATTATGTAATCAACGAATGGCTCGACCGTGACTCCGACGCTCACCATCCGACCAAGAGCACGCGCACGGCGGTGCGGCTGCGAATGCGCGCCGGAGCGGTATGGGGCAATGGGCGCTGCTGGCCGGCCTGGGTCTGATCGCAGGGGCCTCGGGCGGTCCGGTGATGGGGCTGGTGGCCGCCGCCTTCGCCGCTCAGGGGCTGGTCTACAACGTGCCGCCGCTGCGGTCTAAGGACCATGCCTACCTCGATGTCCTGAGCGAATCGGTGAACAACCCGCTGCGTCTGATGCTGGGTTGGGCGATGGTCGATCCCGTCACACTGCCTCCGGCCAGCCTGCTGCTCGGCGCCTGGTTCGGCGGGGCGTTTCTGATGGGCGCCAAGCGCCTGTCGGAATACCGGGAGATCGTCGCTTCCCATGGCCGCGACCTGCTTGCCCGCTACCGGGCCAGCTTCGCGCGCTATAACGAGATCAGTCTCACGGCCTCTTGCTTCGTCCACGCCCTGCTGAGCGCCATGGCGCTGGCGATCTTCTTCATCAAATATCGTGTCGAGTACATCCTTCTGCTGCCGGCCGTAGCGGTGCTGTTCGGCAAATATCTGGCCATGTCGATGCATCCCGCCTCAGCCGCGCAAAAACCAGAAACCCTGTTCGCGGAACGCGGTCTGATGGCGATCGTGGCGGTAACGGGCATGCTGTTCGCCTTCTGCACCTTGCTGGACATTCCCGCCCTCGCGCCTTTGACCGCCCAGACCTTCATCGCCTTGCAGTAGCGGGCGAAGGGGAGACACGATGACGACCGTTCGCGGTTTGCTGGCGCGGCTGGGACGCTATGCTTTGACTGGCGGAGCAGCCGCGGCCACCGACCTCGGCGCCTTCGCCCTGCTTTGTCCGGCGGTCCTGCCCGTGCCGACGGCGGCGGCCTGCGCCTTCACGCTGGCGGCTCTGCTCAACTACACCTTGACCAGCTATTTCGTGTTTCGACATCCGCTCGGCTTCAAGCGGCTGGGGCTGTTCCTGATGGTGTCCCTCGCCGGACTGACCGTGAACGTCGGGGTGACGGTCGCCGGCGCCTGGGCGCTGGGCCTGCCCGTCGTCGCGGCCAAGGCGACAGGGATCGGCGCGGCCTTCCTGGTCAATTTCTGGCTCAACAGCGTCATCGTGTTCAGGGCGGCCCGCGGGCGCACGCCGCACTGACCGCCAACGCCATGGCCGCCACGTCGAGAAAATACAGGAAGCGGTAGTCGCAATCGACCGAGACCACGAAGAAGCTTGCCGCGAAGGCGACGCCGGCGAGGCCCATGGCGGCCCCGACGATGAGGCCAGGGTCGCGCGCTCCGCGCCGCCAGCGCCAGATCGACACCCCGAGGATTCCCAGGATCGTCAGGCCATAGGCGGCGTGGGAAAAAAGCGGCGTGCCGAAAAAAGCAGCGGCGTAATCCCAATCCCAGTCATCTCGATCGTCGTCGCGGGTGGCAAGCCCAGCCCGGCGCAGCAAGGCCTGACGGCCGCCGCCGTCGACGCCAACGAACACCATGGGACAATTGGCGGTCGTCGGCGTCAGCAAGGTGTCAAGCCACACCTTCGCGCGCAGGTTGAGATACAGGCCTGGCCGGGCCACAACCAGCCGTAGCCAGTCCTCGCCAAGCGAAGGTCCTGGTGGGTTGGTCAGCAGGGCCCCGCCCGGCAGGGTGACGATGTTGTCGGCTCCCGCTGAACGGTAGGCGGGAGCCGCCGACCGCCTCACGAACGCCTCGACCTTGGGCGCCCGGACGTGAAGGGCTGGCAGTTCAAGACGGGAATCCCGGCCCGCCGCGCCGGCGAGATCCCAGACTTGCAGGATGTTCAGGTGGTGCCTGCCTTCGTGTCGACCGTCACCGTAGGTACGGAGCGCCAGAGTTGCGACGCTGGCAAACACCATGACCAAGGCCAAACCCGCGCCGGCTGCGACCGCGGATCGTGCTAGGCGCGTAGACATCCGCGATGTCCGAGGCCCGCGCGTGTAGACCATGGCCGCAAGGGCCAAGGCCGCGAAAATCGGCACGATCAGGCCGTTCTGGCGGGTAAGTGCTGTAATCGTCAGAAACCCGCTGGCCAGCACCAGCAGCGCCCAACGCAGAAACCGCCGGTTCCAGCACCGTCCGGCCCAGGCCAGGGCGGCGAATCCGGCCAGGGCGAAGTCGGCGAACAGCACGTCCTTGAGGACAGCGCCCTGGAAGACCAAAGCCAGCGGCGAGACCATCCACAGAGCCAATATGGCCAAACCTGCGGGACGAGGTCTCGGCTCAAGGGCCGCGAAGGCCAGCAGACCGCAATAGAACAGAACGGCGTCAAAGGTCATGAACGGGCCGGCGCCGGGGACGATGTGATCGGCAACGCCAAGCAACCAAGCCATCACCGGCGGATGCCAGTCGTTGAACCGACCCTCGCGCCCCTGGGCGAGTTGCCAAACCGAATCGGGGGTAAAGTGGCCGGGATAGTTGGCCGCCAAGCAGGCTGAGAATCCAACGACCACGATCACGGCCGCGAGCCAGACGCCGAACCTTCGTCGCTCGCTGGAAGTGATCAACCCAGACCTCGCTAAGCCGCACGCCGAATTGGCGCCGCACCATCAGGAACGCCCTGAACCGGGGCCAGCGGCAAGCCGCCGTCGGTCTGTTGCGCGGGCGCCGCGCCCTACCTATAACCGGGCGCCTTCAGTGAAAGAACGGGTCCGGATCGCGTCATGAACATACACGAACATCAGGCCAAGGCCGTGCTCTCCGGCTTCGGCGTCCCGGTGCCCAAGGGCTATGCGGCCTTCACTGTCGATGAAGCGGTCGCCGCTGCCGAAAAGCTTGGCGGGCCGGTGTGGGTGGTCAAGGCTCAGATTCATGCGGGCGGTCGCGGCAAGGGCGGCGGCGTCAAGGTGGTCAAGGCGCTCGACGGCGTTCGCGCAGAGGCTGAGCGCATGCTTGGCATGACCCTGGTGACCCACCAGACCGGCCCCAAGGGTCGAGTCGTCCGTCGCGTCTACATCGAGGAGGGCGCGGCGATCGAACGCGAGCTCTACCTGTCCCTGCTGGTTGACCGTGAAACCAGCCGCGTGTCCGTTGTCGCCTCAACCGAAGGCGGCATGGACATCGAAGAGGTGGCGCACTCGACCCCAGAGAAGATCATTACCTTCTCGATCGACCCGGCCACCGGTGTGTGGCCGCACCATGCCCAGGCTCTGGCCAAGGCTTTGAAGCTGACCGGCGACCAAGCCAAACAGATCCGCACGCTGCTGCCGGCGCTGTACAAGGCCTTCACCACCGACGACATGAGCATGCTCGAAATCAATCCGCTGATCGTCACTGGCGAGGGCAAGCTGGTGGTGCTTGACGCCAAGGTGTCGTTCGACGACAGCGCCATGTACCGCCACAAGGATATCGCCGCCCTGCGCGACGAGACTGAGGAAGACGACAAGGAGATCGAGGCTTCCAAGTACGACCTCAGCTACATCGCCCTGGACGGTGAGATCGGCTGCATGGTCAACGGCGCCGGCCTGGCCATGGCGACGATGGACATCATCAAGCTCTATGGCGCCGAGCCGGCCAACTTCCTCGATGTGGGCGGCGGCGCCTCGAAGGAGAAGGTGACGGCGGCGTTCAAGATCATCACCACCGATCCCAATGTGAAGGGCATCCTGGTCAACATCTTCGGCGGCATCATGCGCTGCGACATCATCGCCGAGGGCGTGGTCGCCGCGGTGAAGGAAATCGGCCTGACCGTGCCGCTGGTGGTCCGCCTCGAAGGCACCAACGTCGAGCTGGGCAAGCAGATCATCAACGACTCGGGCCTGAACGTCATCGCCGCCAACGACCTGGCCGACGGCGCCGCCAAGATCGTCGCCGCGGTCCGCGCCGCGGCGGCCTGAGGCCATCCCGGACGCCGTCGGTCGAGTTGACAACGGTCAAGGCGGACCCCGCCGGGATGGGCGTAGCCTCCCTTGAAAAAGGGAGGACCTCATGTCGAGGTGTCTTGCCACCGGTTTGGCCTGGGCGTCGCTCGTCGCGGCCATGATCGTTTCCGCCACGGCCAGGGCCGATAATGCGGTCACCGTCAATCGAACGCCGTTCGATGATTTCCAGAGCCTGTGCGTCTCCGTCGGCGGCCACGCGGCCGACAGCCTGAAGGCCGCCGAACAGGGCGGCTGGCTGCCAATGGCCGCCGCCGACCTGCCGAAGTTCCCTGTCAACCTGGTCTCTGTCGACGCCCGCCAACAACCGCCGGATCATGGAGGCGGCCTGCTGGTCGCCGGTCGGGGCCGCTACCTTTTCGACGGCGTCGAGATCCGCTTCGATCTGTGCGGTCTCGCAGCCGAAGGTCACGACCTGACCAGCGGCGCGGCGACCTGGGCCGGCGTCGAACCCGCCGAGACCTATCCCGATGGAAGCCGTGTCTATCTTTTCTTCCAGGACGGCGATCATCACAGGCCGGCCAGTGGGATCGACACAGACGAGGCCCTGACCAAGGCGTCGCGGACGGGTCAGGTGTGGATCCTGGTGATCGGCCACGCCAGGAACGGCGGCTTCGTCGCCTATGGCCCCATCGACCGCCCGCCAGCTGGGCCTGGGCCGATCCGCGTCGCGGCCCATCGGCGGCCTCAGTGACCAGGCCCTTTGTCGCCTGCGATCAGTCGATCGGCACGCCGATAACGGCCTTCAGGATCAGGTTGTCGCGATTGGCCCCATAGCCGGCGCCGGCGCCGAACTCGAGGTCCCAACGGCCGAAACGCTGGTCGACGACGGCGAACGTCGACTGTTCGGCCAGACCACCAAGGCGGCGAAGTTCGCCGGCCCCACTGTAGCTCTCGACGCCAACTGTCAGGGTCGGCGACAGCGCATAGGTCACTCGAGTGGCGATTTCCAACGATGGGGGCGCCGCTTCGGGGCCAGACAGCTTGATGTCGAAGTTGGTGTTCACCGCCAGCGTCCATGGCCCCGCGCGCCGGCCTAGGATGCCTTTGATCTCGGTATTCCAGGGATTAATCGCCAGGCCGCGGTCGACGAAGCCGACCTCAACGTTGGCGCCCCCGAACCATGTCTGCCCTGGCGCCTTGGGGGCTATGTATTTCAGGCGAACCTTGGCTCCGTCGACGCCAACCCGCCCGGCGCCATCGACGGTCGCCAGCGGCAGATAAAGTCCGGCCTCAAGATTCCGGGTCAGGCCAAGGGCGAACTCCGGCGTGACACGTAGGCGGTGAAGAGACTGTTGTTCGCCGGGATAGTCGTCAAGAGCGCCGCCCGTGGCGACAAGGTTGGCGTGTAGGTCCAGGCCGATCCGGCCGACGTCGTTGAGGTCGTCGAGATAGACCTGAATCTCCTCGGGCGCGGCCCTGGCCGGCGGCGCGGCGACTAGCAGCACGGCGGCAGCCAGCAGCGAAGAGGTGGCAAGTCTCATGGCTGGAGTCCCCTTTCCCATCCTAACCGGCCACGTAGCCCATTTCCAACCTTTGCGCGCCGGAGCGCATGGCCTAAGGGATTGCCGCGTCGCTCCGAAGCGGTCGCAAGTTCGCGATGGCCGGCTGTCTGGCCCGTACGACGATGAGGAAACGCGCGTGACCAAGCTGAATCTCACCCTTGCCGCCATGGTCGTGTGCGCCGCCGCGTCGGCCCAAGCCGCTGACACCAATTCGGCTTTCGCCGCGTTCGCCACGGTCTGCGCCGTCCCGGCGGCCGACTTCGCCGCCGTCAAGGCCGCCGCCGATAGCAAGGGCTGGGGCCCAACAGATGTCACCGCCGACGCCAATATGGCCGGCGTGACCGTCGGAGACCAAATGACCCGCGCCAGTACCGGCGACAAGGTCGGACTGGTGCTGTCCGCCTGGCGCGGAACCAAGGGCGCTGTGAAGATCAGTGACTGCACGGTCCATATCGCCAAGGCCGAGTACCCGGCGGTGTTGGAGGCCGCCAAGACCTGGCTAGCTTTCGCGCCTCAGGACACCACATCCAAGCGCTCCGCTTTCCGCTTCACGGGGTACGGCGCGACCTACAAGGCCCTGACCCCCGCCGAGTTTGACGCAGCCGCCGGCGCCGCCGGCCTGGAAATCCTGACCGTTTCCGGCGATCAAAACGGCACGGTGCTTGATCTCATGATGATCAAGAAGTAGCCGCTGCCCAACCCCTTCGAGCGTTAGAGTCCCTGTAAAGCGAGACGCATGTCCATTCTTATCGGCAAGAACACCCGGGTCATCTGCCAAGGCGTGACCGGAGCCCAAGGCACCTTCCACAGCGAGCAGGCGATCGCCTACGGCACCCTGATGGTCGGGGGCACCTCCCCGGGCAAGGGTGGCACGACGCACATTGGACTGCCGGTTTTCGACACAGTCGACGAGGCGGTGGCCGCCACCGCCCCTGACGCCTCGGTGATCTATGTCCCGCCGCCCTTCGCGGCCGACGCCATCCTTGAGGCCATAGACGCCAAGATCGGCCTGATCGTGTGCATTACCGAGGGCATCCCGGTCAGCGACATGATCGCCGTCAAACGCGCCCTGCAGGGATCTTCGTCGCGCCTGATCGGCCCGAATTGCCCCGGCGTCCTGACGCCCAACCAATGCAAGATCGGCATCATGCCGGGCAACATCTTCCGTCAGGGATCGGTGGGCGTCGTGTCCCGCTCGGGAACCCTGACCTATGAGGCGGTGTTCCAGACGAGCCAGGTCGGCCTCGGCCAGACCACGGCGGTCGGTATCGGCGGCGACCCGGTCAAGGGCACCGAGTTCATCGACATCCTGGAGATGTTCCTCAATGACCCGGCCACCGAGTCAATCATCATGATCGGCGAGATCGGCGGCTCGGCCGAGGAGGACGCCGCCGAATTCATCAAAGCCCATCCGATCAAGAAGCCGATGGTGGGTTTCATCGCCGGCCGCACGGCCCCTCCAGGCCGACGCATGGGCCACGCCGGGGCGATCATCTCGGGTGGGAAGGGCGGCGCCGAAGACAAGATCGCGGCGATGGAAGCGGCCGGCATCCGGGTGTCGCCGTCGCCCGCGGCCCTTGGCGAAACCCTGATGGAGGTCCTGGCCGGTCGTTGACAGGCCACTGGCGACGGACGGGGATGATCCCCACATAGTCAGTCGCCAGTTCTTCAACAGGATAGCCCAATGACACCCGACGAACGCGACCTGCTGCAACACTTCCTGCAGGACCTCGTACAGACCAGGGGCGTGGCCAAAGATCCCCAAGCCGAGTCGATGATTCTCGACGCGATGCGCGCTTCGCCCGATGCGCCCTATCTGCTGGTCCAGCATGCGATCATATCCGACCAGGCTCTGCATGCCGCCCAGGACCAGATCGCACAACTCCAGGACCAGTTGCGCAACGCGCCGGTCCCGACGGCCCCCGCCCGCTTCCTCGGCGGGCCGAGCCCATGGGCGCAGGCGTCCGCGCCTCAACCTCAACCGCAATGGCAGCCACAGCCACAGCCAGCGTACGGCGCTGGCGCGGGACCGTTCTCGGGCGGCGGCGGTCTTGGCAGCTTCCTGCGCAATGCCGGAACGACGGCGGCGGGCGTGGCCGGCGGCGCCTTCCTGTTCGAAGGCATTTCCAGCCTGTTCGGCGGAGGTCGAGGCGGCTTCGGCGGCGGGTTTGGCGGTGGCGGGTTTGGCGGCGGACCCACGGAGGTCGTCAACAACTACTATGAGGACGGGCCATCTGGCGGCGGAGACTTGGGCGGCGATGGCGCCGGCTTCGACGACGGCGGATCGAACGACTTCTAGGATTGGAGGATGAGGAGGAATGCGGCGCCACGGTCGATTTCTCGCCAAGGCGCCGCATTTTGGTTACGAATTCGGACGATGAGGTTCATCGGATAACAACCCAGGCGTGACTATTTCTGGGCAAGACGTCGCCGCCGAACAGTGGGACGCAAGGTGAGAGATCATGGCTGACGATGCTGGACGGTTGAGCGGGCTGCTCGCCGAAACGTCCTTCCTGTACGGCGGAAACGCCGAGTTCGTAGAAGACCTGCACGCACGGTGGGCGACCGATCCGTCGTCCGTCGAGCCGTCCTGGAGGGAATTCTTCACCTCGCTGGCCGATAGCAAAGCCACGATCGCTCACGCTGGCGAGCCCCCGGCCTGGACTCCCGAGCCGTTGCCGACGCCCCGCCCCGACTGGCTTTCGGCCATCGATGGCCTGTGGCCGGCGGTGGACGCCAAGCTGACACAACAGATCGTGGTCCGCGCGCCCGGCGCCAGCGCCGACGAGGTCCGCTCGCGGACCCTCGATTCCCTGCGCGCGATCATGATGATCCGCGCCTACCGGATGCGTGGCCACTTGAAGGCCCGGCTGGACCCGCTCGGCCTGGCCGTCACAGCCGGCGACGCCAGCGAACTTGATCCGGCCACCTATGGGTTCGCTGAAGCTGATTACGACCGGCCGATCTTCCTCGACTATGTGCTGGGGATGGAGAGCGCGACACTTCGCGATATCCTGGCCCTGCTGCGCCGGACCTATTGCGGCACCGTCGGCGTCCAATACATGCACATCAGCGACCCGGCGGAGAAAGCCTGGTTGCAGCGGCGGATCGAGGGCCGAGACAAGGAAATCACCTTCACCCGGGAAGGCAAGATCGCCATCCTGAAGAAGCTGATCGAGTCTGAGGGCTTCGAGCGCTTCCTGGCCAAGCGTTATCCCGGCACCAAGCGTTTTGGCCTTGATGGCGCTGAGTCCGCCGTTCCCGCTCTGGAACAGATCATCAAGCGCGGCGGCGCCCTCGGCGTGAAGGACATCGTAATCGGCATGCCCCACCGTGGGCGCCTGAACGTGCTGGCGGCGGTAATGGCCAAACCCTACCGGGCGATCTTCCACGAATTCCAGGGAGGCTCGTCCCTGCCGTCGGACATCGAGGGCTCGGGCGACGTCAAATACCACCTCGGCGCCTCGTCGGACCGCGGCTTCGACGATAACGAGGTGCATCTGTCCCTTACAGCCAACCCCAGCCACCTGGAGATCGTCAATCCGGTGGTGCTGGGCAAGGCTCGCGCAAAACAGGCCTTCGCTCTGCGGGTCAACCGCGACTACGGCCGAGGGCATGTGCTGCCGCTGTTGATGCACGGTGACGCCGCCTTCGCCGGCCAGGGCGTCGTGGCCGAGTGCTTCAACCTGATGGGTATCCGCGGCTACCGCACGGGCGGGGCGATCCATTTCATCGTCAATAACCAGATCGGCTTCACCACCAGCCCCAACTACAGCCGCACCAGCCCCTATCCGTCCGACAACGCGCTGATGGTGGAGGCCCCGATCTTCCACGCCAACGGCGACGACCCCGAGGCGGTTACGTTCGCCGCCAAGGTGGCGGTGGAGTATCGTCAGCAGTTCGGCAAGGACGTGGTCATCGACATGTTCTGCTATCGCCGGTTCGGCCACAACGAGGGCGACGATCCGACGATGACCCAGCCGGTCATGTACCGGACGATTCGTGAGCACGCCTCGACCCGAGAGATCTACGCCCAGCGTCTGATCGGCGAGGGGGTTGCAACGGCGGCGGAGATCGACGGCTGGGTTACGGATTTCGCCAGGTTCCTCGACGCAGAGTTCGAGGCGGGCAAGACATGGCACGCCGACAAGGCCGACTGGCTCGACGGAGCCTGGGCGGGCTTGGCCCTTGCCGATGGCGAGGAGCGGCGAGGCAACACCGCCGTCCCCGCACAGAAACTCAGGGATCTGGGCCAGAAATTCACCACCGTCCCCGAGGGCGTGGATATCCACAAGACCGTAGCCCGGGCGATCGAGGCCCGGCGCGTCGCCATCGAGTCGGGCGAGAACATCGACTGGGCCACGGGCGAGCATCTCGCCTTCGCCAGTCTGCTCGACCAGGGCGTACCCGTACGCCTGTCGGGCCAGGACAGCGTGCGCGGCACCTTCGTTCAACGCCATTGCGACCTGATCGATCAGAGTACGGATCGGCACTATACGCCGCTGCAGAACCTCCGGCCCGGACAAGCCCACTTCGAGGCGCTGGATTCGGCGTTATCGGAAGAGGCGGTGCTGGGCTTCGAGTACGGCTTCTCCCTGACCGATCCCAACACCCTGACCCTGTGGGAGGCGCAGTTTGGCGACTTCGCCAACGGCGCGCAGGTGGTGATCGACCAGTTTATATCCTCGGGCGAGCGAAAGTGGCTGCGGATGTCTGGCCTGGTCCTGCTTCTGCCACACGGCTACGAAGGCCAGGGGCCCGAGCACTCCTCGGCCCGGCTTGAGCGGTTCCTGCAGCTGTGCGCCGAGGACAACCTGCAGGTGGCCAACTGCACGACCCCAGCCAACTACTTCCATATCCTGCGCCGGCAGATCATGCGCGAGTTCCGCAAGCCGCTGGTGATCATGACGCCCAAGTCCCTTCTGCGGCATAAGAAAGCGGTGTCGAGCCTGGCCGACATGGCCGAGGGATCGTCATTCCACCGGGTCCTACGCGACGACGCCGAGTACGGCCGCCATACGGCCGTCGCCCTGAAGGGCGACAACGAGATCCGCCGCGTCGTGCTTTGCTCAGGCAAAGTCTATTACGATCTGCTTGAAGAGCGCGAGAAGCGCGGCGTCGACGACGTCTATTTGATGCGCCTCGAGCAGTTCTATCCATGGCCGATGAAGTCGCTGAGCACCGAGCTTGGCCGGTTCAAGACCGCGGAGTTGGTCTGGTGTCAGGAAGAGCCCAAGAATATGGGTGGCTGGACTTTCGTTGATCCGTGGCTTGAGCTGACGCTTGCCAAGATGAACATCGCGGCCAAGCGGGCCCGATACGTCGGCCGACCGGCGTCGGCCTCGACGGCCGCGGGTCTGATGAGCCGGCACGTCAAGGAACTGCAAACCTTCCTTGGTCTGGCCCTGACCTGACACACCTTGTGAGCCATCGGAGCCGCACTTCCCGTGCGGCCTGGATCGTTGAAGTTGACCAAAGCGTTGGAGCCTAGCCTAGCATGACCGACATCATGACCCCCGCCCTCGGCGAGTCGGTCACCGAAGCGACCGTGGCCCGTTGGGCGAAAAAAGCGGGCGACGCGGTGAAGCGCGACGAACTGCTGGTGGAGCTGGAAACCGACAAGGTCAGCCTGGAAGTCGTCGCGCCCGAGGACGGTGTCCTGACCGAGATCGACGCCGAGGAGGGCGCCACCGTTGTCGCCGGCCAGAGGCTCGGGCGTGTGGGTGTCGGAACCGGCGTTCAGTCTGTCGTCGTCGCTGTCGCCGCCGCCGCTGCGCCAGCCTTGACGCCACCCGCGCCAACTCAGGCTCATCAGGCCGCGCCCCCAACCGCACCCGGTCTGCCCCTGGCCCCATCGGTGCAGCGCATTGTGACGGAGAACCAGCTCGACGCAGCCACCATCATCGGCGGCGGCAAGGATGGTCGAATTACCAAGGGCGACGCCCTTGCGGCGATCGAGGCCCGTTCGGTAGCCCCTGCCCCCACCCCGGCCCCGGCTGCGGCTGCCGCTCCGCCTCTGGTCTCCCCGCCACCGGTTGTCATGGCCACGCCTCCGCGCCCGCCGCACGAGCGCGAAGAGCGGGTGCGGATGACCCGTCTGCGGCAGACAATCGCCCGCCGTCTCAAGGAGGCGCAGCAGACCGCTGCGATGCTGACCACCTTCAACGAGGTGGACATGACGGCGGTGATGGCCCTGCGCAACCAGTACAAGGACGCGTTCGAGAAGCGCCACGGCGTGAAGCTGGGTTTCATGGGCCTGTTCGTTCGGGCCTGTGTCGCCGCCCTCAAGGAGGTGCCGAGCGTCAACGCCGAGATTGACGGCCAAGACCTGATCTACAAGAATCACTATGACCTTGGCGTGGCCGTCGGCACCGAGCGGGGCCTGGTCGTGCCGGTGGTGCGCAACGCCGACGCCTTGAGCCTGGCCGGCATCGAATCCGCCATCGCCGCCCTGGGCAAGAAGGCCCGCGACGGCGCCCTGTCCATGGAAGACCTTCAGGGCGGGACCTTCACCATCTCCAATGGGGGCGTTTACGGCTCCCTGATGTCAACGCCAATCCTCAACGCCCCGCAGTCGGGGATATTGGGGATGCACAAGATCCAGGATCGGCCGGTGGCCGAAAAAGGTCAGGTTGTGATCCGGCCAATGATGTATCTGGCGCTGTCTTATGACCATCGCGTCGTCGACGGTCAGGGGGCGGTGACCTTCCTGGTCAAGGTCAAGGAAGCGATTGAGGACCCACGCCGGCTTCTGCTGGAGATCTGACCGGCGAAAGGGCGCGGACGATGAGCCTCACTCTCCGGCAGCGAGCGTCATGGACCGCTCATCTGTTCAAGGCCGTGACCCAGCAGCATCACCGCGACCTGCGTCCGCTGTTCGTCCAACTCTTGCCGGTCGACGGTCTGGCGATTGACGTCGGCGCTCACGCCGGCCAGTTCTCCAAGCTGTTCGCCAGCATCGCGACGCGAGGGGCGATCCTTGCCTTCGAGCCCAGCGCCTATGCCAGGTCGATCATGGAGCCGGCCCTGAGGCTGAACCGGGTCGGCAACGTCTCGCTCCGCCCCCTGGGTCTCTCGGATTTCCCCGGACGCCTGACCCTGCACACGCCTCTGAAGCGGTCGAGCGCCCTGGGCTATGGCACGGCCCACCTGGGCGCCTCCGAGGCCGTGGAATTCGACCAAAGCGTCGAACTGACCACCTTGGACGCCTTCGCCGAGGCCGAAGGCCTGACTCGCGTCGACCTGATCAAGGCCGACATCGAGGGATGGGAAATGCGGGCGCTGAAGGGCGGCGAGGCTCTGCTGCGACGTTTCCGGCCCGCGCTCTACCTGGAAATCGACGCCGCCTGCCTGGCCCGTGCCGGCGACACACCGGAGGCGCTGTTCGACTGGCTGGGAAGCCTGGGCTATGTCGCTTTCCGCGCGCCCGCGTTGGAGACCACGCCGGTCTGGGATGGACCCGGCGACTATCTGTTCACCGCAGCCTGTTCACCGCAGCCAAGACCGTCTGACGCCGCCAACCATCTACCCTAAACCCCTTTGCGCATTTCGAGAATGAGGACTCTGTCCATGGACCAGTACGACGTCGTCATCATCGGGGGCGGCCCCGGCGGTTACAATGGCGCCATTCGCGCCGGGCAGCTCGGCCTGAAGGTCGCCTGCGTGGAGAAACGCGAAACCCTCGGAGGCACCTGTCTCAATGTCGGCTGCATCCCGTCCAAGGCGCTATTGCACGCGTCGGAACTCTATGACTCCGCGCGCAAGGATTTCGCCGGCCTGGGCATCGACGTCGCGCCGATCCTCAACCTGCCGGTAATGATGAAGTCGAAGGCCGATTCCGTGGGACAGCTGACAAAGGGAATCGAATTCCTGTTCAAGAAGAACAAGGTCGACTGGATCAAGGGCGACGGCCGGCTTGCGGGACCGGGCAAGGTGGAGGTGACCGACGCCTCCGGCGCTGTGACCGTGCTTGAGGCCAAGGCGATCGTCATCGCCACCGGCTCGCGACCCGCCCCCCTTTTGGGCGTGACCGTCGACCAGGATCGCATCGTCGATTCGACCGGCGTCCTGGTGCTGAGCGCCGTCCCCGAGTCGCTGATCGTCATCGGCGCCGGAGTGATCGGCCTGGAACTGGGCTCGGTATGGCGCCGCCTCGGAGCCAAAGTAACGGTGGTGGAGTACCTCGACCGCATCACCCCCGGTATCGACACCGAAACGGCCAAGACCCTGCAAAGATCCCTGACGCGCCAGGGCATGACGTTCAAGCTGGGGGCCAAGGTCACGGGAGCCACCTTAACCGCCAAGGGCGTGGAGCTTTCCGTCGAACCTGTCGCCGGCGGCCCCGCCGAGACCCTTACCGCCGACCGGGTGCTGCTGGCCATCGGCCGCCAGCCGGTCACCGACGGCCTGGGCCTTGAAACGGTCGGCCTGACCACCGACCAGCGTGGCTTCATCCACACCGACCATTTGCGCACCGCCGCCGACGGGGTGTGGGCGATCGGCGACGTCACGCCAGGGCCAATGCTGGCCCACAAGGCCGAGGATGAGGCGGTGGCCTGCATCGAGCTGATCGCCGGCAAGGCCGGCCATGTGAACTATGACCTGATCCCGGGGGTCATATACACCTTCCCGGAGGTGGCGACGGTGGGCAAGACCGAGGAGGAGCTGAAGGCGGCGGGGGTGGCCTACAAGGTCGGCAAGTTCCCCTTCACCGCCAACTCCCGGGCCAAGGTCAACCACGAGGGAGACGGGTTCGTGAAGGTGCTGGCCGACGCCAAGACCGACCGAATCCTGGGTGTGCACATGATCGGGCCGGACGTCAGCGAGATGATTGGCGAATACTGCGTGGCGATGGAATTCTCCGCCTCATCCGAAGACGTCGCCCGTACCTGCCACCCCCACCCCACCCGCTCCGAGGCCCTGCGCCAGGCGGCCATGGGAGTCGAGGGTTGGACGATGCAGTCCTGACACATATACGCGCGCCGATCAGGGCCGCGGGTGGGCCTGTGCGTAGGCGCTGAGCAGGGCGGCCGCGTCAACGGCGGTGTAGCGCTGGGTCGTTGAAAGAGAGGCGTGCCCGAGCAGGTCCTGGATTGAGCGCAAGTCGGCGCCGGCGCCGAGAAGGTGGGTGGCGAAGGCGTGGCGAAGGGCGTGCGGGGTGGCGCGTTCCGG
>CAIQDO010000676.1 GCA_903870555.1 uncultured Caulobacteraceae bacterium | reverse complement strand
CGCAGGGCGCCGCTCGGCCAGGCCTTCTGGTTCCAGCTGTAGTAGGTGCGCAGCGCGCCGACGTCGGCCTTGCCCTGAGCGATCTGCTGAACCGCGTCGCCCCACGTCCAGGCGTAGGTCATGTCGAACGCCTTCATGTGCATGTCGCGGGCTTCCCACTCGGCGAGCAGGAACACCGGCTTGATGCGGTCGAGCCGGGCGCGGGCGGTCTCCCAGAAATCCAGCGGCACGAAGCCGGCGGCGTCGGCGCGGAACCCGTCGACGTCGGCCTTCCGCACCCAATATTCCATCGACTCGGTCATGTAGCGGCGCAGGGCGGGCTTGGAATAGTCGAGGTCGATGATGTCCGACCAGTCCCACCAGGGCGTCGGATGGGGATCGCCCTTCCAGTCGCGGTCGTACCAGTCAGGGTGCTCGGCCAGCATGGGATTGTCCCAGGCGGTGTGGTTGCCGACCCAGTCGAGGATCACGTGCAGGCCCAGACGATGGGCCTGCGCGACGAAGGCCTTCAGGTCGGCCAGGGTCCCCAGTTCCGGATTCACTGCCCGGTAGTCGCGGATCGAATAGGGGCTGCCGAGGGTTCCCTTGCGGTTCTTCTGGCCGATCGGCTGGATCGGCATCAGCCAGACGATGTCGGCGCCGAGGGCCTTGATCCTCGGCAACTGGGTCTGGGCGGCCTTGATGGTGCCCTCGGCGGTGAACTGCCGGGTGTTGAGCTCATAGATGGTGGCATTGCGGGTCCAGGCCGGGTGGGTCAGGCCGACATAGGGCGCGGGGGCGAAGGGATCGGCCGCTGCCGTCGGCGACGTGCCGGCGAGGGTCAGCCAGGCCAGGCCGACGGCCAGGGCGAAGATAGGCTTCATCAGGCGTCTCCCCTCGTTTCGACCCGCATCATCGCCCCGGCCGCCAGGGTCAGCACCGCCGCGCCGACCAGCATCGTCCACACAGGCTGGCCCGGAAAGACGGTCTTCATCACCGCGCCCATGATGGTGGCGATCAGCAGCTGCGGCACGACGATGAAGATGTTGAACAGGCCCATATAGACCCCCAGCTTGTCGCGCGGCAGCGACCGAGACAGGATCACATAGGGCATGGTCAGGACCGAGGCCCAGGTGACGCCGACGCCGATCATCGGCAGGGCCAGCAGCATCGGGTCGCGGATCCACAGAATCGACAGATAGCTGGCCGCCCCGACCAGCAGACAGACCGCATGGGTGCGGGCGGCGCCCAGGCGCCCCGCCATCACCGGCAGGGCGAAGGCGGCCAGGGCGGCGACGCCGTTGTAGATGCTGAACAGCACCCCGACCCAGTCCGCCCCGTCGTTGTAGGCCTTCGACGTGGTGTCGACCGACCGGTAGACATATTGGGTGACCACCGGGGTCATGTAGATCCACAGGATGAACAGGGCCAGCCAGGTGAAGAACTGCGCCAGGGCCAGCCGGCGCATCACCACTGGCATCTTCGCCAGGTCGCTGAGAATATGGGCCAGGGCCGAGGGCGCGCGATTGGACTTGGCCAGGGCGCGATTGGCCATCTGCGCCACGCCGAAGGCCGCCAGGGCGCCGCCCAGCACATAGAGCTGCTTGTCGAGGCCGAGGCGCCAGACCAGCAGCAGCACGCCGCTTCCCGACGCCAGCCAAACTGGACCGTGTTTTGGGGCGATCAGGGCTTCCGAACCGGTGGTCGCGGACGCCTCGTCGGGATCGGCGAAGGCGAGACGTTGTTCCGGGGAATATTCCCTGGTGGTGACCACCGTCCACAGCACCGCCAGGAAGATCGCCGCCGCGCCGAGATAGAAGGAAAACCGCACCGAGGCCGGGATGGCGCCGACGGCGGCGGTGTTGGCCACGCCCATCGCCGTCATCAGCTTCGGCGCCAGGGAGCCGAGCACGGCCCCGGCCCCGATGAAGGCGGTCTGGAAGGCGTAGCCGGCGGTCTGCTGCCCCTCGCCGACCATGTCGCCGACGAAGGCCCGGAACGGCTCCATCGACACATTGAGGGAAGCGTCGAGCAGCCACAGCATCACCGCCGCGGCGACCAGCACGCTGGCGTTGGGCATGCCGACCAGGGCGCAGGCGGCCAGGACGGCGCCGGCCAGGAAGTAGGGTCGGCGGCGGCCGAGCGGACCCCAGGTCCGGTCGCTGAAATGCCCGATCAGGGGCTGCACCAGCAGGCCCGTTACCGGCCCGGCGATCCACAGGAAGGCCAGGTTGTCGACGTTGCTGCCCAGCGACTGGAAGATCCGGCTGACATTGGCGTTCTGCAGGCCGAACGCCACCTGGATCCCGAAGAACCCGAAGGAGATATTCCACAGGCCGGCGAGACTCTGACGCGGTCGTTCCATCGGTGTTCCCTCAGCCAATGGTCAGGACGGCCGAACCGCTCTGGTCCGGAACGACGATCCGGACGCATTGGGTCGCCGGATCGAAACGCGAGGCGACCAGGTCGCCGTTCAGCCGCACGACCGGCGCCGGGCCGGTCCAGCCGTGAATGTCCAGGGCGATCGACGTCCACCAGGGTGGAAACCCGCCGCGCCGCGCCGCGAAGGTCACGATCAGGTGGTCGGCGCTCGCCGCGCAGGTCAGGTCCTGCCTCAGCACGGCCCTGTCGCCGCGGTCGCGGCTATGACCGTCGTCCCAGTAAAGCGATCCGTGACAGTCGGGACCGGGGTAGACGCCGATCTCCAGCGGCCCGGCCGGGCGTTCGGCGGTGCTCTGGGTCACGGCCTGGCGTGGCAGGATTGTTCCCGGGCGGACGAACACCGGCAATCGGCCCAGGTCCGGAATCTCATGGACCATGCGGCCTGGAACGGGCCGGCCGGTCCAGTAGTCGAACCAGCCGCCCGATGGCAGGGAAACGTCCCAGGCGTCCCTGGTCTCGCCCATGGGTTGCGGGGCGACCAGCAGGCCGGCGCCCAGCATGAACGCCCCGTCCACCGTCCGGACCCGGGCGGTTTCGGCCGGAAACTCCAGGAACTCGGGCCGCATCACCGGCAGGCCCGTCCGGGCCGTCTCGTCGGCCAGGGCGTAGAGGTAGGGGATCAGGCGGTAGCGTTCCTCGATGAACCGCCGACGGATGGCGGTCTGGTCCGTCCCGTCGACCCAGGGTTCGTGCGGGGCCGTGCCCTTGGCGGCGTGATCGCGGAACAGGGGCGTGAAGGCGGCGATCTCGATCCACCGCGTCAGCAGCTCCGCGCTCGGCGAGCCGGCGAATCCACCGACATCGGCGCCGGACCAGGCGAAGCCGCTGAGGCCCAGGTTCTGCAGCATCGGCAGGCTGATGCGCAGGTGGTTCCATGTCGAACTGTTGTCGCCGGTCCATGTAGCGGCGTAGCGCTGGCCGCCGGCGAAGCTGGCCCTCGTCAGCACGAACGGCCGCTCGTTGGGGGCCATGCGAAGAAGGCCCTCATAGGTCGCGCGGCTGTTTTCCATGCCGAAGATGTTGTGGATCTCAAGATGACTCGCCGTCCGCGGCGCGAACCCCGGCTCGTCGATCCGGTGTTGCACGTCGAGGGGCATGGAGTGGCTGGCCGGACCGAACACCGCCGGTTCGTTCATGTCGTTCCAGAATCCCGACACGCCGGCGTCGTGGAACCCGAGATATAGCCCGCCCCACCAGTCGCGGGTCGCCGCGCGGGTGAAGTCGGGGAACATCGACGGACCCGGCCAGACCTCGCCGACATAGGTCTTGCCGTCGGCGGCCTTGACGAAGTGATCGCCGACCATGCCGGTGTCATAGGGCGTGTAACCCTGGCCTGGGGCGACGGCGATATGAAGGTCGGTGATCACGATCAGGCGCAGGCCGTCCGCGCGCAGGTCGCCCGTCAGCTTCGGCAGGTCCGGAAACGCCTTGGCGTTGACGGTGAACGGCCGGTCGCGGTCCTGGTAGTCGATGTCGAGGTAGATCGCGTCGGCGGGGATGTGCTCGGCCCTCAGCCGCGCCGCGATGCCGCGCACCTCGCCATCGGTCATGTAGCTGTAGCGCGACTGCTGGTAGCCGAGCGCCCACAAGGGCGGCATGGGCGAGGGGCCGGTCAACCAGGCGTAGGCCTCAACCACCTGTTTCGGCGTCGGCCCCGCCATCACATAATAGTCGATGGGGCCGTCCTCGGCCGACATCGTCAGGGCGCCCCGGTCGCCGCGGCCGAAATCGAAGGCCGTCCGCCAACTGTTGTCCAGCAGCAGGCCGTAGGCGCGACCGGCGTCGTTGGCGCCGATGAAGAACGGGATGCTCTTGTAGAGGGGATCGGAGGATTCCTGCCAACCGAACGCGTCGGTGTTCCACAGGGCGAAGGCCTCGCCCCGCCGGTCGAGCGGCCCGGCCTTGTCGCCCAGGCCGAAGATATGTTCGTCCTCCGGCAAGGCCTTGCGCAGCACGAAACCGTGGTCGTCGATGGTCAGCGGGCGGACCGGCGAATCCGCGACAATGACCGCCCCCGAAGGATCCTCGACGATCAGGCGCCCGGAGGCGAGGTCGATCCGCGCGGTCAGGGCGGCGGTGCGGAAGCCGGCGGCGCCGTTCTCGGCGAACGCTCGGACGGCGACGTTACCGGTTCGCGCGGCCGGCAGGACAGCCCAGGAGGCGTCTTCGGGCAACTCGCCCCGCGGCCCGATTCGGACCCGGACAATGTCGTCGCGCACCGCGGTGACGCGCCAGACCATCGGCCCGACCCTCACCTCGACGCCATCGCTCAGAGGGCGCACCCTCGCCGGTTGCGGGGCGGCCATCGCCGACGCGGCGAACACCATCGCGACGGCCAGCATCGCCATGCCGCGAGAGCCCGGTCGTCCCATGCCCATCCCTCTCCGTTCGTCGTTTCCCGGCGCAAGGGGTGACAGCCTTGCGCCGCCTCGGCAATGTTCGCGGCCACGGCATACGAATGCGGGCGGACGGCGGATGGCGTGGGGATTAAACTTCGCCGACGCTGGCCGAAGAGCCTGGGGAATGGGGATCGAGATGGAACAAGGCGCGCCGATGACCGAAGTCGACCCATCGCGCCGCCTGCGGCGCATCGTCGTGGTCGGCGGCGGTTCGGCTGGATGGATGTCGGCGGCCGCCCTGGCCAACGCCGTGCGCGGCGGCTGCGCCATCACCCTGGTCGAGTCCGACGAGATCGGCCCCATCGGCGTGGGGGAGGCGACCATCCCGCCAATCCGGCTGTTCAACCGCACCCTCGGTCTGGACGAAGCCGAATTCGTCCGGAAGACCCAGGGATCGTTCAAGCTGGGCATCCAGTTCGTCGACTGGGCCCGGCGCGGCCACAGCTATTTCCACCCGTTCGGTCCATTCGGCGTCGAATTCGACGCCGTTCCGCTGCACCACTATTGGCTGCGCGAGCGGGCGGCGGGCGCCGCCGGGCCGCTGGACGACTATTGCATGGCCTGGGCGGCGGCCAGCCGCGGCCGGTTCGCCATGCCGGAAACCGACCCGAAGAAGGTCCAGTCGACGTTCGACTATGCCTATCATTTCGACGCCGGCCTCTATGCCGCGCATCTGCGTGACTATGCCGAAAAGCGCGGGGTGGTCCGGATCGAGGGCAAGGTCGTGGATACCGACCTGCGGCCCGGTGACGGCTTCGTCGAGGCGGTGCGGCTGGCCGACGGCCGGCGGATCGAGGGCGACCTGTTCATCGACTGCTCGGGCTTCCGCGGCCTGCTGATCGAAGGCGCCCTGGAGACCGGCTACGAGGACTGGACCCATTGGCTGCCCTGCGACCGGGCGATGGCGGTCCCCAGCGGCCGGTCGGAGGATTTCACCCCCTACACCCGGTCCACCGCCCGGGAGGCCGGCTGGCAATGGCGCATTCCGCTGCAGCACCGCACCGGCAACGGCTATGTCTATTGCAGCCGCCACCTCGGCGACGACGCGGCGGCCGCCACCCTTCTGGCCAATCTCGATGGTTCGGCCCTGGCCGACCCGCGCGCCTTGAGGTTCACGACCGGTCGGCGTCGGAAGTTCTGGAACCGCAACGTCGTGGCGGTGGGCCTGGCCAGCGGCTTCATGGAGCCGCTGGAATCGACCAGCCTGCATCTGATCCAGACGGCCATCACCCGGCTACTGGCCCTGTTCCCCGACCGCGATTTCGCGCCGCTGGGCGCGGCCGAATACAACCGCCTGACGATCAACGAGTATGAGCGGATCCGGGACTTCCTGATCCTGCACTATAAGGCCACCGAGCGGGACGACTCGGCCTTGTGGCGGGACTGCGCCGCCATGACCATTCCGGACACGCTGCAATACAAGATCGACCACTTTCGCCAGGCGGGACGGCTGGTCTCGGAGGGGCCGGAACTGTTCCAGAACCCGAGCTGGCTGGCGGTGCAGATCGGTCAGCTCAACTGGCCCCGGAGCGCCGATCCCCTGGCGGAGGTTCGTGGCGTCGACGGCGCCGCGAAGCTGGCCAGCCTGCGACGGGTGATGGTCGAAGCGGCCGAGGCCATGCCCACCCACGCCGCCTTCATCGACCGGCATTGCCGGGCTGTCCCCCGCGACCAAGCGGCAGGTTCATGACGTCACGGTAGTCAGGCCAGCGACGGCGCGGCGCAGTGGGCGGCGATGAAGGCCCGATGGTCGGGCATGGCCGCCGCTTCGCGGGCGATCAGCGCCTCGATCAGGCCAAGGTATTCCAGCAGCTCGCCTTCGGCAATCTGGTCGGCCAAGGGATGATTGGCGACCGGAATGACGCCCTGGCCGATCATCACCTGCATCCAGGCCACCTCGGTGAACAGCTCCTCGTGCTCGCGGAAGATGTGGCTTCCCGCGGCGAACAGCTCGATCTTGGCCGCCAGCGTGTCCGGGATCGGCATGTCCCGGCGTTCGCGCCAGAAGGCGGTGTCGTCGCGTTGGTTGGCCTTGTAGTGCAGGATGATGAAGTCGCGGATCCGCTCATATTCGAAGTCGCTTTGGCGGTTGTATTCGGCGATGTCGGCGTCAATCATCGTCCGCCCCGGCAGCAGCTTGAGAAGCCTGGAAATCGCCGATTGAATCAGGTGGATGCTGGTGGATTCCAACGGTTCCATGAAGCCGCTGGACAGGCCCACCGCCACGACGTTGCGGTTCCACATCTTCCGGCGCTTGCCGGCGGTGAAGCGGATCTGCCGCGGATCGGCGAGGGCCGCGCCGTCGAGGTTGGCCAGCAGGGTGGCGGCGGCCTGGTCGTCGCTCAGGTGGTCCGAGCAGTAGACGTAGCCGTTGCCGATGCGGTGCTGAAGCGGAATGCGCCACTGCCAGCCCGCGGCCCGCGCGGTTGAGCGGGTGTAGGGTGTCAGGTCAGCCGCCGAGGCGCTGGGGACGGCCAGGGCGCGATCGCAGGGCAGCCAGCGCGACCAGTCCTCATAGCCGGTGTTCAGGGTCTGCTCGATCAACAGTCCCCGGAACCCTGAACAGTCGATGAAGACATCGCCTTCGACGGTCCGGTCGCCGCCCTCCAGCTTCAGGCTGGCCACATGGCCGGTCTCGCTGTTCAGCGCGACATCGACGATCCTGCCCTCGATCCGTTCCACGCCACGGGCCTCGGCGTAGCGACGCAGGAACCGGGCGTAAAGTGACGCGTCGAAGTGGAAGGCGTAGGGCATGTCGGGCAAGGTCTTGGACGTCTGGGCAGGTCCACGCCGCATCTTGCCCGCCCGGGCGGCCGCCTCATTGAGGGCGAAGGCGCCCAGGGGACTGGCCTTGCCCAGGGCGTGGGCCCGCCGCCAGTAGTGCTGGAATCCGGCCAGGCCCAGGTCCCGCCCGACCGCCCCGAAGGCGTGCATGTAGCGGTGACCCGGGCGAAGCCAGTCGACAAACTCGATGCCGAGCTTGAACGTGCCCTGGGTGGCGCGCAGGAATGCATCCTCGTCGATCCCCAGGGCGTGATTGAACAGGTTGATCTGGGGAATGGTCGCCTCGCCCACACCGATGGCGCCGATCTCGTCGGACTCGACCAGGGTGATGGCGTAGCCCCGCTCCAGGAAGCGGCCGAAGGCGGCGGCGGTCATCCAGCCGGCGGCGCCGCCGCCGACGATGACGATCCTGATCGGGGCCGTGGTCATGGGGGTTTCCCTCGCCGCAAAAAAATGGGGCGCTGAACCTGCTCGTGGCAAGCCCGGCGCCCCGGAGTTCGTCAGGAGGAGGACTAGAACTTGTAGGAGGCGCCGAACAGGTAGGTCGGCCCGTAGGTCTGATAGTCGGTGACGTGTCTGGGGTTGTTGTCTGCGTAGTCGACGAAGGCCGAATTGTTGATGTTCTTGGCCTGAAGCAGGATGGCCAGGTTCTTCATCGGTCCGGTCTGGAAAGTGTAGCCGACCTGGGCGTCGACCTGCGTGTTTCCGGCCACGCTGGTGAACTGACGGCTGGCCGACAGGCCGGCGATCTCACCCAGGAAGCTCGACCGGTATTTCACGTTCACCCGGGCCTGCCAGCCGTCCTTCTCGTAGTAGACGGTGGAGGTCGCCACCCAGTTGGACAGGCCTTCCACCGGCAGGTTGCTGGTGTCGGTCTTCTCGTACTTCACGGCCGAGTCGGTGTAGGACGCACTCAGCTGGGCCCCGAAACCGTTCAGGACCGGGGTGAACATCTTGAAGGGCAGCGACAGGGCCGCTTCCACGCCAAGAATGTCGCCGGTGCCGGAGTTGGCCGGACCGCTGACGATGCCATAGGGCGTGCCCAACACGGCGGCCTGCGCCGGCGTCAGGAACTGCGGAATGGCGGCCGAGAAGTTGACCAGATAGGACAGGTTCGGGTTCACATAGTCGGTCAGGTGCTTGTAGTAGCCCTGGATCGAGAAGTACCCGGCTGTTCCAAAGTATTTTTCGAGCGTCAGATCGATGCCGTCCGAAATGTAGGGGTGCAGGTGGATGTTGCCGCCCGATCCGGAGAAGTAGCTTTGACCGCCGGCCGCGTTGGCCGACTGCAGGTAGGTGATGTTGGTGTTGATGGTGGTGGTGATTTCTTCCTGATCGAGTCGCGGCCGGGCCAGGGTGCGGGCGGCGCCGAAGCGGATGTCGGTGTCGTGCGCCACATCGAACTTCAGGTTCAGGCTGGGAAGCACCCGGGTGTAGTTGTCGGAACCCGTGATGTTCGCCGCGGTGACGACATTGTTGGCGAGGTTGGCCGACACACCCGACGAGTATTGGTTGGTGAAGACCACCTGCACGCCGACGTTGCCGGAAACGGGAACGACGCCGAGCTGGCTGCTGATGTCCAGGATGCCATAGAGGAGGGCGACCCGTTCGCGGACCATGTAGTCATCAACCAGGCTGACCGGACGGGTGTCGGCGATCGGCGAATAGCTGTGGTTGTACAGGTACAGCGGATCGAGGATCAGCGTCTGGCCCAGGCCGAGGAAGCCGAGCGGAGAGCCCTTGCCGATGATGGCCGCCGAGGGAACGGGCGCGGTCGTGGCGCCGTTGGGCAGGCGCAGGAAGTCGGCGGTGAAGTTGCTGTTCTTCTGACGCTGGCTCAGATTCGCGCCAACCCGCCAGTCCTTCAGAACGTTCGATTTCAGATCGCCGTCGAAGTCCAGGCGAACCGCCTTCAGATCGTCATCGAACTCAGGCTTGTTGACATAGCCGGCCTGAACCACGGGACCTGACGCATTGTTGCCGCCCCAGCCCTGGGGATCGGTCAGCATGAACACGGTCGGGTCGGCGTAGTTGAGGAGGGTGTGGTACTGATAGGTGCCGTTCGGCTGCTGCGTCACGGTGACGGTGTCGGCCGCACCGGCGGTGTTGTAGCCGGTGCCGGTGTAGCTCTCCATCAGGAACTGGTTCTTGTGCGCCCGCGACCAGCTCAGATCCAGGTTGGCATGGATCGTGTCGGTGACCTTGACCTTGGTGTTCCAGCCCAGGGAGAAGAGGTGCGTTTTTTGCTGGTTGTAGTCATTGCGCTGAACGCCGTGGACGTTGCCGAACACGACCGTGCTGTCCATGCCGTTGGTGGTCTGGATGCCCGACTGGGTGACGCCGCCGCCCCACGCCAGCGGGAATTCGACGCCGCGCAGGTGGATGTTTTCGGTCGAATTCGAATAGAAGCCGTCGATCGTGGTGTGGAAGTTCTCGTTCGGCTCGTATTCGATGGTGCCGACCACGCCGACGCGGTCGAGGACGTCGGATTCGCCATAGTTCTTGCCGCCGCCGAGGATGGCGTGACCGTTGGCGTCGTTCGGGAAGCCCCAGGCGTTGTAGCACTGGCACTGGGTCGGCGACGACTGGATGGCCGCCCCGAACATCACGCCGAGCGTGTCGCCCATGAACTTGTCGGAATACAGGCCGCTGAAGCGGTAGCCGGTATTGGTCGAGTCCGGATTGATGGTCTTATAGCCGTCCATCTCGCCGCGGGCCTGAAACGACAGGATCCGGCCGGATTGCTCCAGCGGGCGGATGGTGTTGAGCTGAACCGTGCCGACGAGGCCCTGGCCGACAAGAGAGGCGTCCGGGGTCTTGGCCACGACCACGGAGCTGATCAGCTCGGCCGGGTACTGGTCATATTCGACGCCGCGGCTGTTGCTGGTGGTTACCTGTTCGCGGCCGTTGAGCAGGGCGGTGCTGAAGTCCTGGCCGAAGCCGCGGATGGAGATCAGCTGGTCGCGGCCGCTGACGCGCTGGGCGGTCAGGCCGGGAAGGCGGGCGATGGATTCGGCGATCGAGGTGTCGGGCAGCTTGCCGATGTCCTCGGCGTTGATCACCTCGACGATGCTGCTGTTGACTTTCTTGGTGTGGATCGCCGCCTCGATGCTCTTGCGGATGCCGACCACCACCACCTCGGAGACCGTGGCGTCCGCGGCCGGCGTCACCGCGGCGGCCTTGGCGGTCTGGGCGTGGGCGACAGGTCCCAGGCTGGCGAAAGCCAGGGTCCAGCCGAGCGTCGTCAGGCTGACGCCGCCGAGAAGGGGCTGTTTCGCCGCCATGAGAAATCGATTGCCGGAATTCATTCAGAAAGTCCCTCCCCGAGGCCGCGGGGCCATCAGCCCCGTCGTGCGGTGTTGTGCTTGGATTCGCGAGACGCCCCCCGCGAGATGATCGATTCCTCGACTGTCGGCGCCAAAATGGCAATCGTTGCACATACGTATTCAAAGCATCCGCCCCGGCCGTCGGTCGACGGCGGCGGGCTTGTCAGGCCGTCGCTGCTTGCCTATTCGCCGGCATTGACGGGCGCGAAAGCAGGAATGACGGGGGCGGAGACAGGAATATTGAGACCGTGAAAACAGGTGACGTCCGTATCTTCCGCCAGGGGGCCGAACACCAACCGCTGATCCTGATCGACGACTTCGCCGCCGATCCCGACGGGCTGATCGAGGACGCGGCCATGCTCCGCCTTGAGCCGAACGGACCGCACTACCCCGGCCTGCGCGCGCCGGTTCCCAAGGGCATGGTGGCGAAACTGCTTGCGCCGGTGACGGATCTAATCAGGGAGGTTTTCGGCGTCGACGCCGGGCGGGGCCGCCGGGAGTCCTGGTATTCCCTGGTCACCACGCCTCCAGACCGGCTGGCGCCGATCCAGCGCCTGCCCCATTTCGATGGCGTCGAAGCGGACCGGATCGCCATTCTGCTATTCCTGGGCCGCGCCGATCTGGGCGGAACCGCGTTCTATCGGCACCGAGCGACGGGGTTCGAGACCGTCACGGCGGAACGGCTGGCGCCTTACGACAGCGCCCTGCGGGCGGATATCGACCGCCATGGCCTGCCGCCCCCCGCCTATATTGCCGGCGACACCCCACTCTACGAGCGGATCGCGCGCCATGAGGCCCGTTTCAACCGTCTGCTGATCTATCGTGGCCACACCCTGCACTGCGCGGACGTCCCGCCCGATCTCGTCCTGTGCGCGGATCCGCGGGAAGGCCGTCTGACGGTGAACACCTTCCTGATTCCGGTCGGCGCCGCCTGACCGAAGGCGACCTCAGCAAACACGGGCCCCGCAGGAGCGGCGGACGACGAGCTTGGCGGGGAGCATGGCGTTGTCGACCGGGAGCTTCTGGATCGCGCGCAGGAGCGTGCTGACCAGGAGTTCACCGGCGGCGGCGGAGTCTTGGGCGACGGTGGTTAGCGGCGGGTTGGCGAAGCCGGCGGCGAGAATATCGTCGAAGCCCGTGACCGCCACGTCATCAGGCACCGACCGACCGGCTTCCTGCAGAGCCCGCAGCGCGCCCAAGGCGATCAGGTCGCTGGCGCAGACCACGGCGTCGAAGGCCTCGCGCCCATAGATCAGAGCCTCGGCGGCGTCATGGCCGGATTCCTCGGTGTTCCAGGCGTCCTGGCGAAGGCCGGGCGACGGGTCGACGCCGATTTCCCCGAGCGCCTGCCGATAGCCGAGCCATCTGTCGCGAAACTCGGGGAAGCCGCTTGTGGCGGCGCCGAGGAACGCAATGCGCCGACGACCCTGGGCGAGCAGATGCCGCGTCACATCCAGGCCGCCGCGGACATTGTCGCAGCCGATGGTGGCGCCGGGGTGTCCCGCCTCGACGGCGCCCCAACGGACGAAATGGGCGCCCTGCTCGACCAGGCGATCAAGTCGCCAGCGATAGGTCTCGAAGTCGCCATAGCCAAGAAGGATCAGGCCGTCGGCCTTGCGGCTGTCCTGATAGTCGACATGCCAATCGGCCGATTCCTGCTGGAACGAGATCAGCAGGTCGTATTTTCGCACGGCGCAGGTGCGCGTGATCGATCCCAGCATCGACAGGAAGAACGGATTGATCAGCGACTTGTCCGGTGTCGGGTCCTCGAAGATCAGCAGGGCCAGGGTGTGGGACTGTTGTGACCGCAGATTTGAGGCGTTCTTGTCGACCTTGTAGTTCAGCCGACGAGCGATCTCCTCGATCCGCTGGCGCGTCGATTCGCTGACCGATTTGCTGCCGCGAAGGGCGCGCGACACCGTCGGTTGGGAAACACCGGCCAGCTGGGCGATATCGAATGAGGTGGTTTTCTCCTGCATGGCTCCCGCCCATCTGGCCCGCCCCCGAGGGAGACGGCGTCACCGCACGCTCTGGCGGCGCTCAAGGTGACGTTGGATAATGGTACGACCCCGCCTTCCGTCGCGATAGCCGCCGCGGTGTGCTTCGCGCCGAACCCGTCCCGACGTAGCAATCGGGCAACACGGAGCGGTTGAATACGTATGTGACCGCCTTGGAAATCGCCGTTCGGTCGATAGTTTGCCGGCCAGAGGGCGCGGCCATGACCGCTCGGCGTATCGGGGGAGTGCATTGGCGGCGGTGAAAGGCCAGCACCGGGCGTCGGGCCCGACGATCCGCGCCCTTGCCGTGGCCTTGGCGATTCTTGGCGTGGGCGCCGGCGCGAGCCCCGGCGCGACTCCGTCCGCCGCCTGGCGCGATCGGGCGTCCGAAGACGAAGTTGTCTATTTCCTGCTGCCGGATCGCTTCGAGAACGGCGACCCCGGCAATGATCGCGGCGGTTTGTCAGGGGGGCGGCTGACCACGGGTTTCGACCCGACCGACAAGGCCTTCTATCATGGCGGGGATCTGAAGGGCCTGACCGCGCGGCTCGACTACATTCAGGGTCTGGGCGCTTCCGCCGTCTGGCTGGCGCCGGTGTTCAAGAACAGGCCCGTGCAGGGCGCGCCGGGACAGGAGTCGGCCGGCTATCACGGCTATTGGATCACCGACTTCACCACCGTCGACCCGCATTTCGGCACGGACGCCGACATGAAGACTTTCGTCGACGTGGCCCACGCGCGGGGGCTGAAAGTCTACATGGACATCGTCGTCAACCACACCGCCGACGTCATCCAGTACCGTGAGTGCGCGACCGGACATTGCCCCTATCGAAGCCGGGCCGACTATCCCTACCGGCGCCGGGGCGGGGCGGCGGGAGCGGCGATAAATCCGGGCTTTCTGGGCGACAGCGTCCAGACCGACGACAACTTCGCCCGCCTGACCGACCCAGGCTACGCCTACACGCCCTACATCCCGGCCGGCGAGGAACACGCCAAGACGCCGGACTGGCTCAATGACGTGCGCCTTTATCACAACCGTGGCGACTCGACCTTCGTCGGCGAGAGCGCGACCATGGGCGACTTCGCCGGCCTTGACGATCTGATGACCGAGAACCCGCGGGTGGTGCGCGGGTTCATCGACATCTTCGGCGGCTGGATCGACCGCTACGGCGTCGACGGCTTCCGCATCGACACGGCCAAGCACGTCAATCCGGAATTCTGGCGAGTCTTCGCGCCGGCGATGTTGGAGCGCGCCCGCGCCCGCGGCATCGCCAATTTCCACATCTTCGGAGAGGTGGCGACCGGGGATGCCGACGCCGCCCTGCAGGCCGAACATACCCGCGTCGACCGCCTTCCGACGGTGCTGGATTTCGCCTTCCGCCGCACGGTGATCGACACCGTCGCCGGCACGGCCGGACCAAGCGCCTTCGTGCGCCTGTTCGACGCCGACAGCCTATACGAGGGCGGTGAGGCGACCGCCCGCCAACTGCCGACCTTCATCAGCAACCACGATCTGGGCCGCTTCGCCGATTTCGCGCGGCGGGCCAATCCGGCGGCGTCCGACTCGGAACTGCTTAAGCGCGACCTCCTGGCCCACGCCATGCTGATGACGCTGCGCGGCGTGCCGGTGATCTATTATGGCGACGAACAAGGGTTCATCGGCGAGGGCGACGACCAGGGCGCCCGGCAGGACATGTTCGGCTCCAGGGTGGCCAGCTACAACGCCGACCGCCGGCTGGGTGTGACGGCGACCACCGCCACATCCAGTTTCCAGCCCGACCATCCCCTCTATCGGGCCCTCTCGGCTCTGGCGGTCCTTCGCCGGGACTATCCGGCTCTGCGCCGCGGACGTCAGATCGTCCGGCGGGCGGATGACCATCCGGGCCTGCTGGCCGTTTCGCGGATCGACCCGGCGGACGGCAGCGAAGTTCTCGTGGTGTTCAACACCGCCAGGACGCCGGTCCGGGAGGCTGTCGAAATCGACGCCGGAACCGATCGTCTGACACCCCTTCACGGCGCCTGCCCGGCCCGGCCCGACGCCCCCGGAACGGTGGTGGTGTCCCTGGAAGGCCTCGATTACATGATCTGCGCGGGAAACCCCCATCCATGACCGACGGAGCGATCCCCTGGTGGCGGGGGGCGGCGATCTATCAGATCTATCCCCGCAGCTTCGCCGATTCCAATGGCGACGGCGTCGGCGACCTGCCGGGTCTGACGGCCCACCTCGACCATGTCGCCCGCCTCGGCGTCGACGCCATCTGGATCTCGCCGTTCTTCGCCTCGCCGATGAAGGACTTCGGCTACGACGTCTCCGACTATCGCGCGGTCGATCCTCTGTTCGGAACCCTGGCCGACTTCGACGCCCTCATCGAACGGGCCCACGCCCTGGGACTGAAGGTGATCATCGACCAGGTGATGTCGCACACCTCCGATCAGCATCCGTGGTTCCAACAAAGCCGAATGGATCGTGCCGGGCCCTGCGCCGACTGGTACGTCTGGGCCGATCCCAAGGCCGACGGCACGCCGCCGAGCAACTGGCAGTCGGTTTTCGGTGGTCCCGCCTGGACCTGGGACGCTCGGCGCCGACAATATTATCTGCACAACTTCCTTGCCGCCCAGCCGAACCTCAACGGCCACAACCCCGCCGTCCAGGCGGCGCTTCTTGATGTGACGCGGTTCTGGCTTGAGCGGGGCGTCGACGGCCTGCGACTGGACGCGGTGAACTTCGCCATGCACGACCCGCTGCTGCGCGACAATCCGCCGGCGCCGGACACCTGCAGGGTGCGCACGCGGCCCTTCGACTACCAACGCGAGGTCTATAACCGGTCCCATCCCGACCTCGTCGGCTTCGTGGAGAAGATTCGCGCCGTCACCGACGACTATCCGGACCGCTTCACTGTCGCGGAGGTTGGCGGCTCGGAGTCGCTGGACGAGATGCAGCGGTTCACCCAGCCGCCAGGCCGCCTCAACAGCGCCTATGGCTTTGAGTTCCTGTACGCCGACGCCCTGACGCCCGATCTGGTGGAGCGGTCCCTGGCCGCCTGGCCCGACCGGCCGCAGATCGGCTGGCCGAGTTGGGCCTTCTCCAACCACGACGCGCCACGGGCGGTTTCGCGCTGGGCGCCTCCGGCGGACCGGGCCGCCGCGGCGCGCCTGCACGCCCTGCTGCTGATCAGCCTGCGCGGCAACATCTTCCTCTATCAGGGCGAGGAACTCGGCCTGCCCCAGGCCGCCATTCCCTTCGACCAGCTGCGCGACCCTGAGGCCATCGCCAACTGGCCCCTGACGCTCGGCCGCGACGGCGCCCGCACGCCCATGCCCTGGCGGCGCGAGGCGCCCGGGACGGGGTTCTCGACCGGCGCGCCGTGGCTGCCCATCACCGCCGAGCATGCGGCCCTGGCGGTCGACCGACAGGAGGACGATCCGGACTCCCAGCTGGCCCTGACCCGCCGGCTGCTGGCGCTTCGGCGCGAGCGGCCAGCCCTGCGACTGGGCGCCATGACGGTCACGGCATCGGACGGGCCGATCCTGGCCTTCGAGCGGGCGCATGGGAATGCGTCGCTGCTGTGCGTCTTCAATCTCGGCGGCGAGCCGGTGGCCTGGAGTCCGGCCGACGCGGACGCCTGGACGGTGATTGAAGCGGTCAACGGCGCTGCGTTGGGCGGCCTGCCGGCCTACGGCGGCCTGATCGCCGAGCGGCGAGCATAGACCCAAGGGCGCGCGGCCGTCAGGCTTCGACGGCGCGCGGAATGACGTGGCCGGTGCGGGGCAGGAACAGCTTCAGCAGGGGGCCGGTCATCACCGTGGTGACCACCGCCATGATCACCAGCATGGTGAACACCTTCTGCGGAATCACCCCCATGTCCAGGCCGATGTTGAGCACGATCAGCTCCATCAGGGCGCGGGTGTTCATCAGGGTCCCCAGCACGCAGGACTCCGGATGGCTGAATCCCGCCAGCCGCCCCGCCAGGTAGACCGGCAGGCATTTGCTGACGATCGCCGCCGTCAGGATCAAGGCCAGCCAGGTGAAGTCGGCGGCCGTCGTCAGGCCCAGGACGTTGGTGCGCAGGCCGGTGTATGTGAAGAACACGGGCAGGAAGAAGATCAGCACCATCTGGCCGACTTGGCGGCGCCAGGCGTCGACGAAGGCGGTCTTGCGGTGCGCCAGCAGGCCGGCGGCGAACCCGCCGAAAATGGTGAACACGCCCAGGCGGTTGGTGCAGATGGCGAAGGCGAAGATGATGCAGAACATCATCGCCATCAGATTGCCGGGCAGTTCGCCGTTTCTGGCGGGAAGCCGGTCGATCAGCCGCTCGATCAATGGCCGGCCGACGAACCAGGACAGGGCGCCGAAGGACAGGATGGCGGCGACCTGCAGGGCCATGCCGCCGCCGGAGAACCGGGCGCCGGCGTAGGCTGAGATCCCCGCCAGCGTCACCCAGCCGACGACGTCGTTGATGGCCGCCGCCGATATGGCCACAACGCCGAGTTCCATCCGGTTCAGGCCGAATTCCCTCAGGATCCGGCCGAGGATCGGCACGGCGGTGATCGCCAGGCCGACCCCGAGGAACAGGCCGTAGCTGACCGGATCGATGGCCGGCGCCAGGGCGCGGGCCGAGATGGCGCCCAGTCCTATGCCGACCGCCAGGGGAACAGTGATCGACGCCAGGGCGATCATTGGCGCGCCGCGCCGGGCCCGGCCCTGTCCCAGGTGGCTGAACTCGAAGTCGGCGCCGATCTGGAACATCAGCAGGGTCAGGCCGATCTGGCTGATGATGGTGACGGCCAGAGGCGGCTTGGCGCCGAACAGCGCCAGCGAAACACCGGGGAGGAAGTGGCCCATCAGCGATGGGCCAAGCAGCAGGCCGGCGACGATCTCGCCGATCACGCCAGGCTGACCCATGGCCCGGAAGGCGGTGTTCAGCAGACGCGCCGCGGCGATCATCACGATCAGCTGGATGAGGACGCCCGACAGAACGTCTTCGGTCTGGTGGACCGCGCTGACCATGATCGTCATCCGTTCCGCGACGTCGGCGCCTAGATCCCCGCCGCCACCCAGCTGCCGCCGACGCACAGCACGGCCTCGAGCGCCAGCCAGTCCGGCGCCGTGGCCTCGCTGATGCCGCCGGTCGGACAGAAACGGCACTGATGGAACGGCGCCGCCAGGGCCTTGAGGGCGGGGATGCCGCCGGCGGCGACGGCCGGGAAGAACTTGAACCGGTCCAGGCCCAGATCCAGGCCGCGCATGATGTCGCCGGCGCTGGCGACGCCGGGCAGGAAGGGAACGCCGCTGGCGATGGCGGCCCGGCCCAGGGGTTCGGTCAGGCCGGGACTGACAATGAACTGTGCGCCGGCCTTCAGGCTGGCGTCCAGGTCACGGGGGTTGAGCACCGTGCCGGCGCCGACGATGGCCCCCTCGACCCTGGCCATCTCGGCGATCACCTCCAGCGCCGCGGGCGTGCGCAGGGTGACCTCCAGCAACGGATGACCCTTGGCCACCAGGGCCCGGGCCAAGGGCTGAGCCCTGGCCGGATCCTCGATCACCAGCACCGGGATCACGGGAGAAAGCCGCATCAGGGCGTCGATGTTGGACATGGGTCTAGAGTCCCGCGGCTGAGAGCATGGCGGAGGCGCCCTGCTCCGCGCCGTCGGAGCCGGCGCGCATGAAGGCGAACAACTCGCGTCCCATGCCCGGTTCGACGGGCGGGGCGGCGGCGAGGGGGCGGGCGTCCCATTCGGCGGGATCGACCAGGGCCGAGAGTTCTCCAGTGCTGGCGTCCAGGCGGACGACGTCGCCGTCGCGGAGCCGGCCGATCGGCCCGCCCGACAGGCTCTCCGGCGTCAGGTGGATGGCGGCGGGGACCTTGCCGCTGGCGCCGCTCATCCGCCCGTCGGTGACCAGCGCGACCTTGTGGCCGCGATCCAGCAGCACCCCGAGGGCGGGGGTGAGCTTGTGCAGTTCGGGCATGCCGTTGGCGCGGGGCCCCTGAAAGCGAACCACCACGATGACGTCGCGGTTCAGCTCGCCGGCGGCGAAGGCCGCCTGCACCGCCTCCTGGGTGACGAACACCCTGACGGGCGCCTCTATCGTCAGGTGCTCGGCGGCTACGGCGCTGGTCTTGATCACCGACCGGCCGAGATTGCCGCTGAGCAGGCGCATGCCGCCGTCGGGCGCGAACGGCGCCGAGGCCGGCCGCAGCATGGCCGGGTCGCGGCTCTCGGCCGTGGCGCTGGACCACATCAGGGTGTCCTCGCGCAGCGACGGCGCCAGGGCGTAGTCGCCGAGGTCTTCACCCGCGACGGTAAGGATGTCGCGATGCAGCAGGCCGGCGCCCAACAGTTCGCGGATGACGAAGGCCATGCCGCCGGCCGCCTCGAACTGGTTCACGTCGCCGGCGCCGTTGGGATAGATTCGCGCCAGCAGCGGTGTGACCGCCGACAACTCGTCCAGGTCGGTCCAGTCCAGGACGATGCCCGCCGCCCGGGCGATGGCCGGCAGGTGGATGGCGTGATTGGTGCTGCCCCCGGTGGCCAGCAGGCCGACCGCGGCGTTGACGATCGCCTTCTCATCGACGCAGCGGCCCAGCGGCCGGTAGTCGCCGCCGTCCCGGCCGATGTCGGCCAGGCGGTGAACGGCGGCCCGTGTCAGGGCGGCGCGCAGGCGGTCGCCGGGGTTGACGAAGGCGGCTCCGGGAACGTGCAGACCCATCACCTCCATCATCATCTGGTTGGAGTTGGCCGTGCCATAGAAGGTGCAGGTGCCCGCGTCGTGATAGCTGGCCGCCTCGGCCTCCAGCAGGTCGTCGCGCGTGGCCTTGCCCTCGGCGTAGAGGGCGCGGACCCGCTGCTTCTCCTTGTTGGCCAGGCCCGACGGCATCGGACCGGCCGGGACCAGGATCGCCGGCAGGTGGCCGAAGCGCAGGGCGCCCATCAGCAGGCCGGGGACGATCTTGTCGCAGATTCCCAGCATCAGCACGCCCTCGAACATGGCGTGACTGAGCGCCACCGCCGTCGACAGGGCGATCGTATCGCGGCTGAACAGCGACAGCTCCATGCCCGGCTGGCCCTGGGTGACGCCGTCGCACATCGCCGGCACGCCGCCGGCGACCTGGGCGGTGGCCCCGACCTCCCGGGCGTAGAGCTTGATCGCCTCGGGGTAGCGGCCATAGGGCTGATGGGCCGACAGCATGTCGTTGTAGGCGGTGATCACGCCGATGTTCATCGCTCCGCCGGCGCGGATGGCGGCCTTGTCGTCGCCCGCGGCGGCGAACGCGTGAGCGAGGTTGCCGCAGCTGAGGGCGGGGCGCTTCAGCCCCTGATCGCGCTGTTGGTCGATGAAGGCCAGGTAGGCGGCGCGGCCTGGGGCGCTGCGCCGGATGATGCGTTCGGTGACCCCGGCGACGATGGGATGCAGGGCGACGTCAGTCATGCCAGGTCACCCCGTCGCGTTCAGTCAGACCGATGGCCGCCGATGGGCCCCATGCGCCTGCCGCGTAGGGGCGCGGGACCATGGCGTTGGCCGCCCAGCCGGCGCGGATGGCGTCGATCCAGGTCCACTGCCCCTCGACCTCGTCGCGCCGCACAAACAGCGTCGGGTCGCCGTCGAGCAGGTCGAGAAGCAGCCGCTCATAGGCGATGCGGCGGCGGGAATCGGCGAAGGCGTTGGGGATGGAGATGTCCAAAGGCGCCTCGCGCAGCCGCATGCCCTGACGGTCCAGGCCCGGCTCCTTCATCATCACCCGCAGCGTGATGGCTTCCTCCGGTTGCAGGCCGATGATCAGCTTGTTGGGCTGCAGGGCCGCGCCGGGTCCGGTGAAGATCGAATGGGGCACGGCCTTGAACTGGATGAAGATTTCGGTGCGCCGGGCCGGCAGGCGCTTGCCCGTGCGCAGGTAGAACGGCACGCCCTGCCAGCGCCAGTTGTCGACGTGGACCTTCAGCGCGACGAAGGTCTCCGTGCTCGAGGCGTGGCCGAGTTCGTCGGCATAGGAGCCGACCGGCTTCCCGGCCACGGCCCCGGCCCCGTACTGGCCGATGACGCTGTGGGTCTGGGCGGTGGCGGCGTCGATCGGGCGCAGCGAGCGCAACACCTTGACCTTCTCATCGCGCACCGAGGTGGCGTCGAAGCGCGCCGGGGGCTCCATGGCGGTCAGGGCCAGAAGCTGCAGCATGTGGTTCTGCACCATGTCGCGCAAGGCGCCGGTCTCGTCATAGAAGCCCAGGCGGCCCTCGAGGCCGACGGTCTCGGCCACCGTGATCTGCACATGGTCGATGCCGTGCGCGCCCCACAGGGGCTCGAACAGGGCGTTGCCAAAGCGCAAGGCGAGCAGATTCTGGACCGTTTCCTTGCCCAGGTAGTGGTCGATGCGGAACGTGTTGCGCTCGGGGAAGGCCGAGGCCACGGCGTCATTGATGGCGCGGCTGGAGGCCAGGTCGTGGCCGAGAGGTTTTTCCAGGGCCAGGCGGGTGTGTTCGCCGGCCAGGCCGGCGCTGGCGAGACCGGCGATCGTGGGACCGAACAGCGACGGAGCGGTGGACAGGAAGATGCGCAGGCCGTCCGACGGATTGGCGCCCTCGCGCAGCAGCGCCGCGCTCAGGGCGTTGAACTGCTCGGGCGCCGAGACATCCAGCGGCACATAGCGCAGCCGGCCGAGGAAGCGGCTCATCAGGTCCGATTTGATCCGCTCCGGTTCCAGGAACTCGCGCAGGGCCTTCTCGATCAAGGCCTTGTAGCCGGCGTCGTCCATCGCGCTGCGCGCGGTGCCGACGATGCGCAGGTCGTCCGTCAGCAGCCCTTCGCTGTCGAGGCCGTAGAGAGACGGCATCAGCATGCGCCGCGCCAGATCGCCGGTGGCGCCGAACAGAAGAAGGCTTTTCATAGGACTGCGACCCTGGAGACTTTTCTGGCGGTTTCACGCGCGGGAAGGCGTGGGGTTTCGCACGGCGGCCAAGGCCAAGGCAATCGCGCCAAGAGGCCCGGCGCGCTCGCCCAGGGCCGGGCGCCGAATAATGCGGCTCAGGCTGGCTGGGGTGAGACCGGCGACATAGCCACCGAGACTGGCCAGGGCGGCGGCCCGGATCATCGGCAACAGGACCGGTCGGCCCATGCCGACGCCGCCGCCGATCAGAATGCGTTGCGGCGACAGGGTCAGGATCAGCGACGCCGCCAGTTCGCCAAGCTGGCCCGCCACCACCGGCCACACCGGATGGGTGTCGTCGAGCGTCTCGGCCGGGGCGCCGGCGCGGGCGGCGACGGCCGGGCCGGAGGCCAGCCCCTCGAGGCAATCGCCATGGAACGGACAGACTCCAGCGAAGGCGTCGGCGCTCGCCCGTCGAACCCGAAGATGGCCCATCTCCGGGTGGACCAGACCATGAACCGGGCGCCCGTCGACCACCAGCCCTCCGCCTATGCCCGTGCCGACCGTCAGATAGACCACGACCGACTTTCCAACGCCCGCTCCCCACAGGGCCTCCGCCAGGGCGGCGCCGGCGACGTCGGTGTCGAAGCCGACCGGCGCGGCGGTCCGGGCTCCGAAGTGGCCAAGCAGATCCACGTTCGACCAACCGGGCTTGGGCGTGCGGGTAATGTGTCCGAAGTCCGCGCGCGCGCGGTCCAGACCAATCGGTCCGAAACTGGCGACGCCAAGTCCGGCGAACGGGCCGAGTTCGGCGCTCCAGGCCTCGAGCTGGGCCGACAGCGCCTCGAGCGTCGGGCGGGGCGCGCCGGTGGGAACACGCCGGGTGCGGAGGATCCGCCGGCCGCGGGCGACCAGGGCCACGGCCTTGGAGCCGCCCATTTCGATGCCGGCGAGCAGGGGATCGGCCAGGGGATCGAATTGGGTCATGGAAGCGCGATCCGGGCCGTTTCGGGAACACAGTCGCCGGAGTTTGGCATGGAATGGCGCTGAAATCCTCCCGTGTCGTGGCGGGAGGCGAGTTGACGCCGCGCCCGGCCTTGACGGCGGTCGCGCGCCAGGACGCCATAGCGCCGGGGCGCGATCGAAAGGCGCCCCTCCGTTTGCAGAATCGGCGCATTGACGGCGATCCCCGTGTGGTTTCGAACTGGCCCATAGCGGCGCCGTGGTCCGGGACGGCGCGAGACCTCCAGCCCGCGCAAGGCCGCTCATGTCGCAAATTCCCCGCGCCGATCTCCTGCCCAACACTGTCGCCTATGAGAACACGCCCCTGGTCAAGCCGACCGGGTTTCGCGAGT
>CAIQDO010000675.1 GCA_903870555.1 uncultured Caulobacteraceae bacterium | reverse complement strand
CCACGTCGATCAGCTGGCAATGGCCGCCCGACACCAGCAGCAGCAGGAAGGGGTAGGGGACGTCGGCGGTCAGCCGCGCCGAAATGGCGTGGCCTTCCAGATGGTTGACGGCGATCAGCGGCCTGCCCAGCGCCAGGGCCATGGCCTTGCCGAAACTCAGCCCCACCATCACCCCGCCAACCAGTCCGGGACCGGCGGTGGCGGCGATGGCGTCGAGGTCGGCGGGCTTCAGCCCGGCGTCGGCCAGGGCCCGGGCGGCGATGACATCGACGCTCTCGACATGGGCGCGGGCGGCGATCTCGGGCACCACCCCGCCATAGGGGGCGTGGTCGGCGGTCTGGCTGAGCACCACCGACGACAGGATCTGTGGCAGGGCGCCGGGCGCCAGGCGGATCACCGCCGCGGCGGTCTCATCGCAGCTGGTTTCCAGCCCCAACACGGTGACGGCTGGCGCGGGGTTTGTGAGGTGGGTCAAGGTGTGCGGCCAAAAAGCCTGGAACATTGCCGGTTCGGCGGTGGTGGGGTAGCTGGATGAACATGATCACGCAACAGCTCCGCATCGGCACCCGCGCTTCCAAACTCGCCCTGACGCAGTCCGGCCATGTCCGCGACGCCATCGCCCTGGCCCTGCCCAAGGGCGCCGTGAGCCTGGCGCACATCAGCACCGCGGGCGACCGGATTCAGGACCGGCTGCTGACCGAGATCGGCGGCAAGGGGCTGTTCACCCTGGAGATCGAACAGGCGCTGCTGGACGGTCGCATTGACTGCGCGGTCCATTCCCTCAAGGACATGCCCGCCGAGAGCCCGGCCGGCCTGGTGATCGCCGCCATTCCCGAGCGCGAGGATCCGCGCGACGCCATTCTCAGCAACACCTATGATTCTCTGGACGCCATGCCCCAGGGCGCGCGCCTGGGCACCGCCAGCCTGCGCCGTCAGACCCAGGCCCGCCACCGCCGCCCGGACCTGGTGATCGTGCCGATGCGCGGCAACGTCGACACCCGCCTTGGTAAGCTCGAGGCCGGCGAGGCCGACGCCATCCTGCTGGCGGCCTCGGGCCTGAACCGCCTGGGCCTGGGCCATCTGCCGCGCGGCTTCCTCGATCCCTGGGAATGCCCCCCCGCCCCCGGTCAGGGCGCCCTGGCCATCCAGACACGCGAGGCCGACGCCGACGCCCCCTGGCTTGAGGCGCTAAAGCACCGTCCCACCACCCTGGCCGTGGCCGCCGAGCGCGGCGCCCTGACCGCCCTGGAAGGCTCCTGCCGCACCGCGGTCGGCGCCCACGCCCGGCTGGATGGCTGGCGCCTGCTGCTGACGGTCGAAGCCCTGTCGCCCGATGGCGTGCTGCGTTTCCGGCGCGAGGGCGAGGTCGACGTCGGTGGCTTCGACGGCGAGACCGCGGCGCGCGACCTGGGCCTGCGCCTCGGCGCCGAGGTGTCGGCCGAGGGCGGCGCGGCCCTGCTGGGGTGAGTCGGATCTGGGTCACCCGGGCCGAGCCCGGCGCGGCCGCCACCGCCCTGCGTCTGCGCGAGCTCGGCTTTTCACCCTTCGTCGCGCCCCTGATCGGCGTGCGCCCGACGCCCGGCGGCGCGATCGACCTGGGCGGGATCGCCGCCCTGGCCTTCACCAGCGCCAATGGCGTCGCCGCCTTCGCCGCCCGATCGGCCGATCGCGCCCTGCCGGTCTACGCCGTCGGATCGGCGACGGCCGCCGCCGCCCGGGCCGCCGGATTCGCCCGCGTCGATTCGGCCGATGGCGATGTCGAGGCCCTGGCTCCCTTCATCGCCGCGCGGGGGGGCCTTGCCGGCGCGGTGCTGCACCCTGGCCCGGCCGAGGCGGCGGGCGACCTGACCGGCGCCCTCGAACACCTCGGCGTTCCGGCCCGCCGGCTGGTCGTCTACGAATCGGTCGATGTTCCGCCTGACGCGGCGACCGCGGAAGCGATACCCGGTCTCGCCGCCGCGCTCCTCCACTCCCCCCGGGCGGCGCGGACCCTCGCGGCCCACCTCGCCGGCCATCCCGCTCCCGCCCTCCTGGCGCTGTGTCTGTCGGCCCGGGTCGCCGAGGCGCTGGCAGGGCTCGCGCGCGTCCGGGTGGCCGCCGCGCCGACCGAGGCCGCCCTGCTGGCCCTGCTCGACCCGCCGGACAAATGACCCGCCAGGGCCGGTTAGGATTGCGCCGCGCCGCCGCCTGGGGCACGAATGCCGCGCATGACCGCTCTGCCCGACCCCGCTGAGCTCGCGCCGCCCCGCGACCCTGCCGCCTATGGCGGACCCCGACTCATGAGCCGGGGATTCTGGGTGATGATGGGCTTCTGCGCCCTGTCCCTGATCGCCGCCGCCGCCGT
>CAIQDO010000674.1 GCA_903870555.1 uncultured Caulobacteraceae bacterium | reverse complement strand
GGTGCTTCTCCAGGCGCGCGAGATGCTCGGTCCAATCCTCCTCTGGCCGGGCGACGACCTCGGGGTGTTCGAGCTGAAGCTTGATGTACTCGAAATAGTTGCGGAACGCCGTCCGGGTCAGGCCCTTCACGTTCTCGAAAATGAACGCCCTGGGACGCGACTGCCGCACGGCGCGGATCGCCTGGGGGAACATGTCCCGGGCGTCGTCATAGGCCTTGTGTTTGCCACCGAGGGAGAACGGCTGACAGGGTGGACCGCCCGAAACCAGGTCGAGCTTGTCCTCGAACGCAGCGAAATCGACGTGCCGAACGTCGCCCTGGACAAGCGGCCAATCGCGAACCAGCGGATGCTTGAAGGCCTGATTGTCGCGCAGCGTGTCGCAGCAGCCGCTGTCCCACTCCACTACCCTCTGGGCGCGGAAACCCGCAAGGTGCAGCCCCATCCCGAGACCGCCGGCACCGGCGAAGAGTTCAATCGAGTTCATGAGTCCAAGAATGTTCTGATTTCGTTCCGAAGGAAAGTCTCGTCTCGCAGTTGGCATTCCCAAATCGTCAGCGCCCGCCAGCCCTGCGCGGCCAGCGCCGCCTCGGTCCGGATGTCCCGCGCCCGATTCCCGTCGAGCTTCGGAACCCAGAAATCTTGCCGTGATTTGGGTAGCCGCGCCAAGCGGCAGTTTGGGTCCGGATGGCGATGCCAGAAACAGCCGTGGACGAAGACCACCTTCCGGCGCGAGGCGAACACCAGATCGGGTTTGCCGGGCAATTTCGCGCCGTGGAGGCGGTAGCGGTAGCCCATGGCGTGGACCAGGGACCGGACCCGCATCTCGGCGGCGCTGCCCTTGCCCTTGACGCGGGACATGCGTTCGCTGCGTTGGGACGGGGTTAGGGAGTCGATGGAGCGACCTATGGGAACCGCGTTGAACGAGGGGGACGGCGCTTTCTACCTGAAGACGAAGTGGGCAACTTTGCGCGTCCGGGTCAGCGAGCCCCATGTTTTATCAAAAGGGCTGTCATCTCATTCTGGTGATTGGCTTCTGCAAAATCCAATGCAGAGACGCCGCGCGTCGTCCTTGCATTAACATCAATTCCCTTTTCCAATAGCATAGTGGCAATTTCGACGGCATGCATCTTTTCTTCTGTGGACGCAGTTGATTCTTTTGCTGCGGCTTGGTGAAGGGGTGTCTCGCCGTCATTGGTCTTGATGTTAGGGTCTGCGCCATTTTCGAGCAAAATTCGCACTATTTCCGGTCGGTTCTGGGCTGCCGCACTCCACAATAGACCGGCACCGTTTCTATTCGTCCAATTGATAAGCGATCGATCGCGTGTCTTAACAATCAATTCCCGCAATTTTTCGGCGTCACCATCGTAAACCGCGCGATCGATATCGCGGTAAGACGGCAGATCACGATATATCGCACCGTTTTGGAGCAGGAGGTCCGATACAAAGTTATATTTGCGTTGTATCGCTATGGAAAGTGCATTTTCTCCAGTATTCGATTGTGCATTTACGTTTGCGCCGCGCGCCAGTAAAATAGTAATCACACCAAGATCGTGACCGCCGCTATACCTCGCCGCGACTATCAACGGGGTTTCTTTATCAGCGTTTGCCGCATTTACGTTCCCTCCTCGGTCCAATAGTAATCGGACTATATCTGTCACGTTCGACCGGGCATTGAACGCGTAAAATAATGCCGTGTCACCGTTGTCGTCTGCGATGTTAACTCCGGCGCCGCGACCCAGCAGAAAGGTGACCAATTCAACATCACCGCTTCGCACAGCAATGTGTAGAGGCGTTCTTCCGCCGATATCGGTCGCGCTCAAATCTGCTCCCCCTTCTACTAGTATTCGCGCGACATCATTGGACCCATAATCTGCAGCGACATGCAGCGGCGTCACATTGCCATCTGCCGGCATGCCTCCGTACGTCACGTTCGCTCTCGCGTTAACGTTTGCCCCGGCAGCGAGGAGGAAGCGAACCTTCGCTGCGTCATTGACCTTCGCGGCGCCAAACAGTGCTAAGTTATCGACTCGGCCTGAGGGTGTCGTATATGCCTCAATATTCGTTTCACTTATAGCCGGTTGAAAAATAGCAGTACAAAAAACGAATATCATGAAGATAGTCGTTAATCGTTGCTT
>CAIQDO010000673.1 GCA_903870555.1 uncultured Caulobacteraceae bacterium | reverse complement strand
TCGACCAGGAGATTGCCCGCGTCGCGGTCGCCGAACGACAGGTCGCTGTCGCAATGTAACAGCCGGGTCGGAACCTCCCGGTGGTGGTTCACCACCGCCTGCTTGCCGATCCAGTCCAACGTCGGCATTCAATCGCCCCGAATCTCTTCGACGCCGGTCGCGCCGCGCGGGACAATGCGTCGAGGGCCGGTGCGCCGCAACCTTGCCGCCCGGATTGGAGCCGGAGCGGCGGTGACGGCCGCCGCGCCCGTTACGCCGCCGCGAGGACCACCTCCAGCATCGACAGTTTGGCCAGTCGCGCTGGGTTTTCAAGGAACTTGCGGCGTCTATTTGAGCTTCGAGACCAGGGTTGCTTCGTTCATGCGACTAGGGCCGCCAGGTCGCCCCAGGGGCTCGACAGAGGTCGGAGATGGCTGGAGACCTGCTGCATCAACACCAGGTCCGGCGCCTCCCAGTCGGTGAAATCCTCCACGACGCCCTCCCGCAGACAATGCGGCCGCGCCTGTTCCAGATCGAAGAATTTGAGATGCGCGGCCGCGATCGATCCGGCGAAGGGCGTCAAGGTCTCGAACACGGCCCGGGGCTCGTCGCCGCGCATCACCACCAGGTCGAAGCGGTGCTGTTTCGAGCTGGCGCCCTGCAGAGGCCTCTCTCTCTCGACGATCAATCCCGGGGCCGATTCGCGAATCCTGCTTTCGACGCGATCCACCAAGGTCCGACGAGCGGCGTCATGCCGGCTTTCCAATGCGCCTTGGGTCCAGGCGCGCGCGGCTTCCGCCACATAGACCACCGCGGCGTTCATCCGGTCGAGCGACACACCCTCTACCGAAAAGCCCTGGCCGTCGAATTTAAGGCCGAACGACTCCGCGATGCGCAGGCCCCTTCTGGCGTCGCCGCGAGTCAGGTCACCGGCGCCCAGGCTGAGCAGCGCCAGGAGGCCCTGGCTGTCGTCCGAGACGCGGTAGCTGTCGCCTTGTGGCACGATGCTGACCGTGACGAGGCCGCCGTCCGGCAGGACGGTCGTGGTCTCGAGGCGCGCGCCCTCGACGTCCAGGGTCGGCGCGGTGGAACAACGTCGGATGAGGTCTTCGAGCGGCGTGGTCAAAGCGGCAGCCTCGGTGTCCAAGGCGGTTGGGGCAGATCGGCGTCTATACCGCAAAGCGCCAGGAAAAGCGTGAACCCCTCGCCGAGGGATTGCGGTTCCATCGCCAAAGGGGAGGCGACGTTGACGTTGTCGCCCACGGGACGGGGCCACCTGCGATTGTCGCGCCAGAGATGGGCGCGGCTGAGTCCGGCGTCGAACCGCAGGCCCCTGAGCGTCATGGGGACGGTGGCGGCCATCGGGTTAGGATGGGGGTGGGTCGGCCAGATCGACAGGCGCTGAATCGGCCGACGCTCGAACAACAGCACGACTCGCCCGGTCTGGGGGTCGGTTCGCAAGGTGACCGTAGCTTCCAGTTGCAGGCTCGACAGAAGGCCGTCGCGCGCCACCGGCGCCTTCAGTGTCGCCACCGTGCCGGCGTCATTGGCGCGCCACGTCAGTCCGCCGGCCAGCGTCTTGGGAGCCGCCAGAAGGGCGTCGATGTCTTCGGCGGTGGTCACGACACCCGTTCGCACCTGAGGGCGGCGGAGAGGATGCGGAACATCTCGAAGGTCTCGGGCGGCATGGCCGCGTCGGTGAACGGGCGAGTATTTTCTTCAGGCTTGGCCATCGGCTTGAGTTTGGCGCGGAGGATGACTCATGGCAACGGTTGTCCAGGCGAAGAGTTCGAGGCGGCGCGGCAAGCTCGAGACGGCCCGGACAGTCGTGCTGTCCGGTCGGCCGCGTTGGGAGATCTTCGGCCTGTTCCGCCAAGCCGGGGTCATGGCCCCGGCCGGCGCCGGGTTCACGGAAAACCGAGAAAACTCAAGGATATGACCACCTTGGTAGGAGGTGGTGCCCAGGAAAGGACTCGAACCTTCACGGCCGTTAAGCCACTGGCACCTGAAGCCAGCGCGTCTACCAATTCCGCCACCTGGGCCCGCCGGGCAGGGCCCGAACGCGCGAAGGCCGGACCTCTAAGGCGCCGGTTTGGCCCCGTCAATGGCGAGTCTCGGCGATGGGGCCCGTGCCGCCGTTGCGTCGAGGGTCCGGCTCCTCTATCGCACAGCCGCGGGCGTATGGACGAGGATGAGTGATGAAGGGTCTAGTGACAGTCTTCGGCGGGTCGGGCTTCGTCGGAAGCCAGGCCGTTCGGGCTCTGGCCCGCAAGGGTCTGCGGGTCCGGGTCGCCGTGCGCAATCCCGGCCGCGGCTATCGCCTGCCGATGCTGGGCGATGTCGGCCAGATCGAGGTGACCCAGGCCAATGTCCGCGACGCCGACTCGGTGGCCCGGGCGCTGGACGGGGCCGAGGCCTGTGTCAACGCTGTCGCCGTGCTCTATGAGAGCGGCCGTCAGACCTTCGACGCCCTGCATGTCGAGGGCGCCCGCACGATCGCCGAGACGGCCAGCGCCGCTGGCGTCACGCGCTTCACCCACATCTCCGCCATCGGCGCCGCGGCCGACTCCCCCGCCGCCTATGGGCGGACCAAGGCGGCCGGCGAGGCGGCGGTGCGCGCGGCGATCCCCGGCGCGGTGATCCTGCGCCCGTCGGTGGTGTTTGGCCCCGAGGACAAGTTCTTCAACCGCTTCGCCGAGATGGCCATGCTGTCGCCGGCCCTGCCGCTGATCGGCGGCGGCCACAGCCGGTTCCAGCCGGTGTTCGTCGGCGACGTCGCCGCGGCCGTGGCCGTGGCGGTCACCGATCCTTCGGCGACGGGCCGGACCTATGAGCTGGGCGGCCCGGGCGTCTACAGCTTCAAGGCGTTGATGGAGTTGCTGCTGGCCGACATTCGCCGCCAGCGCATGCTTGTGACCGTGCCGTTCGGCCTCGCCGGCCTGCTGGGCAAGATGGGCGACCTGATGACCATCCTGCCGATCGCCCCGTGGATCACCTCCGACCAGGTGGCGCTGCTGAAGCGCGACACTGTGGTCGCCGCCGGCGCCCTGGGCCTCAAGGACCTGGGTGTGACGCCCAGCCCGATGGAGCCGATCCTCCCCACCTATCTCTATCGCTTCATGAAGGGCGGCCAGTACGCCGACGAAATCGCCGCCGCCGCCGCCCTCGCACCGAGGTAGGCGACTACCCCTTCGCCATCCAAACGGCCAACCGGGCTTCGAGGTCGGCCGGGTCGCCGGTAATGTGGATCGACTTGAGGCGCGAGGTCTGGCCGGCGACGATGTCGAGGCGGGACTTGGCGAGACCGAGGCCCTTGGCGGCGAAGGCGATCACCGCCGCGTTGGCCGCGCCGTCCACCGGCGGCGCCGACACCCTCAGCTTCAGCGCCCAGCGACCATCGGCGACCTGGGCCAGGCCATCGAGTCCTTCCCGCCCGCCGCGCGGCGTCAGGCGCACCCTGAGGCGAATCCCGTCCGGGACGAGGTCATAGGGCGCGCCGCCGGCAGTCTGATCATCCTGGGCCATCGGCCCTTGTCGCCCGTGTCCGCCCCGCCGGGCAAGCGCCGGCCGGAAATTCGTGACGCCCCCGTCAGGTTTGTTGACTCCAGTCGCGACTGCGAGCAGGTTGCAACTCTCAGAACACTTCAGACCCGGGAGACACGGCCGTGGCCGACGGAAACATCACCAAGGATTCCATGTACGACGCCGTGGCGCCGGACGACTTCGAATCGATGCTGGCCCTGGATCGCTATGGCGCCCGCACCGACGCCTTCGACAAGATCATCAGCGCCACCCACGACCATTTCTGGGACCCGCTCGACAAGAAATACATCGACTTCGACGAGCCGTGGGACATGACGACCCAGCCGCTGGTGGGCGAAGAGCTCAACATCGCCATCCAGACGCCCTATGTCTCCAACCATCTGAAGGACCCGGCGCTGCGCGCCCAGTTCATCAACAAGTCGCTGCTGCGCAGCTTCTCCTCGATCCTGCACGGCGAGCAGGGGGCGCTGAACCTGTCGGCCTCGCTGTGCCATGTGCTCTACGACCAGGGCGCCCAGGAATACGCCGCCAACCAGACCCGCGAAGAGGCGCGCCACGTCACCGCCTTCGCCAAATACATCAAGGCCCGCTGGGGCCGGCCGGTGGAATGCAGCGCCGTGCTCAAGACCCTGCTGGTCGAGATCATCTCGGCCCCGGAGGTCTACAAGAAGATCATCGGCATGCAGATGCTGGTCGAGGGCCTGGCCATGGGCGCCTTCGCCACCTTCTTCCAGAAGCTCAACGATCCGCTCGGCCGCAAGCTGATGCAGCTGGTGATGACCGACGAGGCCTTCCATCACAAGTTCGGCAAGATCTGGGCCGACCGCACCGTGCCCAAGCTGAGCCCCGAGGAGCACGCGATCGTCGAGGACTGGGCGGCCCACTGCTTCCAGAGCGTGCTGTTCAATCTGGTCTCGCCCAGCGAGCAGCGCGATCTCTATGAGGAGTTCGGCCTCGACCCCGACATCGTCCTGGCCGAGATCCAGAAGCTGGCCACCGACGAGGCGCGCCGCGAGGACATGAAGGAAGCCACCAACATCTTCCGCGTCCTGATCAAGACCCTGCTCAACGCCGGCATCATCACCGATCGCACCCGCGGCTTCTACGGGATGTATGTCGACATGGACGAGCTGAAGGCCGAGGGCGACCGGATGGTGGGCGACGACATCGCCGACGAGGGCATCGCCTATCTGAAGACCATCAACTTCCGCGAACGTCCCGTCACCCTGCTGGCGGCGGAATAGGCGGGGTCCGGACCTATCGTCCCGGAAACGTCATTCGCCTTTCATTCGCCGTTCAGACAGCCTCTGACTTATTGGCCCGGTCGCCCCGGTCAGGAGTCAGAGTGTCCGATCCCCGTGTGTCACCGTCGTTTCCTGGACTGCCCGCAGTCCTGTGCCTGAGCCTCGCCGTCCTGGCGGCGGCGCCGGCCGGGGCCGCGCGGGCGCCCATTCCGGCGCGGCCGGTGTCGGCGGAGGTCTATTCCGGACGCTGGTACGAGGTCGCCCGCACGGCCAACAAGCTGCAGAAGGATTGCCAGCAGGCTTTCACCGATTTCGAAGGCTTTTCCGACGGAACCTTCGCCGTGGCCGAATCCTGTCACCGCGGCGGGCCGGACGGGCCGGTCAAGACCATCCGCGCCCGCGCCAAGATCATCTCGCCCCGGGACAACACCCGCTTCCGGATGAGCTTCTTCGGCGGACTCGTTCATCAGGAATACTGGGTGCTGGACCACGCCGAGGACAACAGCTGGCTGATCATGGCGACGCCCGGCGGCAACTACGTCTGGCTGATGGCCCGGAGCCCGGTCCTGCCCAAGGCCGCCCTCGCCGCGGCGACCGCCCGGGTGGCCTGGCTCGGCTATCCCCCGGGCCGGTTGATCTTCGGCGGCGTCGACGCGACGGGGTGAGGCGGGGCGCTCGGACTCCGTCCGGTCAGATCCGGCAGGTGATCCCGCCGGTCATGGCCGGGTCGAAGGGGTCGTAGCCCTCACGCGGCGCCAGGGAGGGTCGGTCGGAGATGACGGCGCCCGCCGCTTCATCGAGTCGCATGATCTTCCATTCGCCCGCGTCCTCGCCCCCGTCGCCGATCTGCCAGCACCGCATGATGGGGTGACCCTCCTTGGTCACGCCGACCGCGTGCACCTCAACGCTTCGCAAGAAGCTATGGTAGCGGACCTCCAGGACCTTGCCGGCCCTGAGCGCCTCGCACGCTGTTTCCGCCCACATTGTTTCGCCTCCGGTCTGTGAGCGTCAGCATCGACCGATTCGACCGGATTTGCAGGGGGGCTAATCGGCGCCGAGGTTGACCTCGAACGAAAGGCGAACAGAATGGCGGCATGGAAACCGTCACCCTCGTCCTCAGCCGTCCCGACATCACCAGCGCCGTGACGCGGGGCGCGGCCCGCCTGTTCCTGGCCATGGGCTATGCGCCCCTGCTTGAGGTCGGCCTGCCCAATGGCCGGCGCGCCGACATCATGGCCATCGGCCCCAAGGGCCAGATCGCCGTCGCCGAGGTGAAATCCGGACTTCTCGATTTTCAGACCGATCGCAAATGGGGCGAGTATCGCCCGTTCTGCGACGCCTTCTTCTTCGCCGTGGCGCCGGAGTTCCCGCGCGAGATCCTGCCCGAGGAGCCGGGCCTGATCGTCGCCGACGCCTTCGACGGGGCTGTTCTGCGGGAGGCGCCGGTGGTCGCCCTCGCCGGCGCCCGGCGCAAGGCCCTGACGATCGCCTTCGCCAGACTCGCCGCCGGCCGCGCGCTGTCGCTCACGCCCTGACGGACGCCCCCTCCGTCACGCGCTACGCGCGCGCCACCTCCCCCGATTCTCGGGGGAGGATTGAGAAGGATGTCATCCTCCCCCGAGAATCGGGGGAGGTGTCGGCGTAGCCGACGGAGGGGGCGCAACCCCGCCTGACGCCGCGACATCCGGCAAACCCCTGATTGCCGCGTGCCGCCAGGGCTGTTTAGATCGCGGCAATTCCGAGGAAACCCGCCATGGCCGCCGCCGATCCCGCCTACATCACCCGCCTTGAGCCGCGCGATGAATACACCCACGATCCGGGCGAGGCGAAGAACTACAACGAAAGCATGTACTTCAACGTCTTCGACCCGGCCACCAAGGCGGGCGGCTGGTTCCGCATCGGCAACCGCGCCAACGAGGGCTACGCCGAGGTCAGCGTCTGTCTCTACCTGCCGGACGGCCGGGTGGCCTTCACCTTTGGCCGGCCGACCATCACCGACAATGCCGAGATGAACGCCGGCGGCCTGAAGATCGAGGTGGTCGAGCCTTTCAAGCGCCTGAAGGTGTCGTTCTCCGGCAAGGCCCTGGTTCTGGCCCGGCCGCTGGAGATGGCCGACCCGAAGAAGGCCTGGCGCGAGAACCCCAGCGTCGCCTGCACCGTCGACCTCGACTATGAGGGGGTCTCGCCGATGTACGGCGGAGAGACGCTGAAGGCCGATGGCTCGGCGCTGGACATCGATCCGGAGAAGTCCTTCGCCAAGGCCCACTATGAGCAGCATTGCGCCGCCAGCGGCGTGATCACGGTGGGCGACGAGCGCTTCGACATCACCGGCTTCGGCCTGCGCGACAAGTCGTGGGGGCCCCGCTACTGGCAGGCGATCGACTGGTACCGCTGGTGCCCGATGAACTTCGGCCGCGACTTCGGCATGATGCTGTCGACCATCGGCGACGGCAAGGGCGGCGCCCGCGAGGGCGGCATGGTGTTCCGCGATGGGGTCTATGACCTGATCACCGCCTGCCAGATCGACAGCGACTGGGACGAGAACGGCTACCAGACGGCGCTGCGGGCCAGGATCGGCACCGCCGGCGGCAAGTCCTATGAGGTGACCGGCAAGGTGCTGTCGCTGATCCCGCTGCGCAACCGCCGCACCGCCCCAGACGGGACCGAGATGACCACCCGCATTACCGAGGGCATGACCGAATACCGCTGCGGCGACCAGGTCGGCTATGGGCTGAGCGAATACCTCGACCAGATCGAGGACGGCGAGCCGAACGGGCGCAAGGCAGGGTTCTAGAACCCGACGACCTGACGGCCGTTCAGGCCGGCCAGTCCTCGGTGTCGACGCTGGCCTGCATCGGCGGCGAATAGCGCGGGCCGGCGACGGTGTGACGGTTCACCAGGGCCTCCAGCCGGCCGAGGATGTCGGCCGACAGGCGGACCGAGGCCGCGGCGGCGTTTTCGGCCATGTGATCGGGATTTCCCGTGCCGGGAATCGGCACGATGATCGGGTCCTTGTGCAGCAGCCAGGCCAAGCAGAGCTGCGCCGGGGTGCAGCCGGCGTCGCCGGCCAGGGCGGTGAAGGCCTCCAGCAACCTGAGGTTCGTCGCCAGGGCTTCGCCGTGAAAGCGCGGCATGCCAGTCCGAAAGTCGCCGGGGCCGAATCGGCTTGGGTCGCTGGCGCCGCCGGCCAGGAACCCCCGCGCCACCGGACTGAAGGCGACAAAGGCGACGCCGAGCTCGCGGCAGGCGTCCAGCACCGCGATCTCCGGATTGCGGGTCCAGGGCGAATATTCGGTCTGCAGGGCGGCGATGGGATGGACCGCCTGGGCCCGGCGCAGGGTGGCGGCGCCGACCTCCGACAGGCCGATGGCCCCGATCTTGCCGGCGGCGACCAGGTCGGCGAGGGCGCCGACGCTGTCCTCGATCGGCACCCGGCGGTCCCAGCGGTGCAAGTAATAGAGATCGATATGGTCGACGCCCAGCCTGGCCAGGCTCTCGTCGCAGGTCTGTTTCAGCCGCTCCGGGGAGCCGTTGAGATCGCGCGTCTCGCCGTTGGTCATGCCGCATTTCGAGGCCAGGACGATCCGGTCGCGGAACGGCTTCAGGGTCTCGCCGACCAGCCGCTCATTGTGGCCCAGGCCATAGACCGCGGCGGTGTCGAAAAAGGTGTAGCCGGCGTCGATCGCCCCCAGCAGCACCCGCTGCGCCGTCTCGCGCGACGGCGGCGGGCCATAGGCATGCGACAGGCTCATGCAGCCCAGCCCTATGGCCGACACCTCGAATTGTCCGATGCGGCGTGTGTCCATGCGTGGAATTCCCCCTGTGGTCAGTGATCTTTCGGAGAGACGCCCCCTCCGTCTCGCGCTTCGCGCGATCCACCTCCCCCGCTTCGCAGGGTAGGATGAAATCTCTCTTAATCCTTCCCTGCGAAGCGGAGGTGGAGGGCGCAGAGCGCACGACCGGACCGCCGAAGGCGGTGGAGGGGGCGTGTCGCGAGCCCTCAGCGCGGCGCGTGCTTGGACAGGATCCGCTGCAGTGTGCGGCGGTGCATGCTCAGGCGGCGTGCGGTCTCGGAGACGTTGTGAGAACAGAGTTCGTAGATGCGCTGAATATGCTCCCAGCGGACCCGATCGGCGCTCATCGGGTTTTCCGGCGGCGGCGGGGCGAGGCCGGTGCCGGCCGCCAGAAGCGCGTTGACGACATCGTCGGCGTCGGCCGGCTTGGAGAGGTAGTCGACCGCCCCGGCGCGCACCGCCGCCACGGCGGTGGCGATGTTGCCATAGCCGGTCAGCATCACGATGCGGGCGTCGGGACGGGTCTCGCGAATCGCGTCCACCACCGTCAGGCCCGAGCCGTCCTGCAGGCGAAGATCGAGAACGGCGAAGGCGGGACGGGAACTGTGAACGGCGATCAGGGCCTCGGAAACCGATTCGACAGGGATGGTGTGAAAGCCACGCGCCTCCAGCGCCCGTCCCAGGCGGCTGCGCAAGGCGCCATCGTCATCGAGCAGAAGCAGGGTCCTGTCCGCTTCCTTGATCCCGCTCATGTCATCCATCGGAAGGTCTCCCGATCGGCGCCGCCGGGCTGTGCGAAACCGCACGCCACTGAGCGTCATTATGTCGCTGTTTCCTAGGCGCAATCAAGTCGTTCAGGCAACCGGTTCAGTCACTTCCATCCGCGATCTCGGCCATCTGGCCGCGACAATGGCGCCTCGGCGGGGTCCATTCGAGAACGACAGGCGCGCGCCGGACCTTTCCAGCAGGGTCTTGGCGATGAACACGCCCAGCCCCATGCCGATATGGCCGGTTCGGGAGCCCTCGCCGCTGGCCCGCGTGGTCAGGTAGGGCTCACCGAGCCTGGCCAGAATGTCCGGGGCGAATCCGGGTCCGTCGTCGCGAATCTCGACGGCGACCGAGGCGGCGTCGAACCTCGCGGTGAGCAGCACCTCGCCCTTCGCGAAGTCGAAGGCGTTCTCAACCAGGGTGGTGATCGCGTGCAGGATCTCGGGCCGGCGCCAGACTTCCGGCGCGATCACGCCGGGCGGGCCGGTGACCAGGGCCTCCACGCGCACCTCTGGTTTATCGGCATAGGGTTCGATGATTTCCCTGACCACCTGCAGCAGGCTCATTCGCTCATGGAGGGTGTCCTCGCGTTCGGGCTTTTCGGCCAGCCGCCGCAGGATCTCGCGGCAGCGCCGCGCCTGTTCCACCATCAGCCGCGCGTCCTCGCGCAGGGGTCCCTCCGGCGCCTCGCGGGCCATTTCCGCGGCGATGATGGTGATGGTGGCCAGGGGCGTGCCCAGTTCATGCGCCACCGCCGCGGCCAGGGCTCCCAGGGCCGACAGTCGCTGCTCGCGCGCCAGCACCGTCTCGACCACATGCAGGGCCAACTCGCGCCTCGCGCCCGAGGCCGAGGACCAGAAGGCGAAACCGCCAGCGAAGACGATGGCGATGATCAGGGCCGCCGAGCGGCCAAGGCGAAAGGCGTTGTAGGCCACGTGTTCGACCGGCGCCGACCAGGGCGGATGGACGGCCAGAAGGGTGACGACCAGCGTGCCGGTCACCGCCAGCAGGCATACCGCGGCCGCGCGGCGGGGCGGGAGGGCGGCGCCGGCGAGGGTGGCGGGACCGATCAACAGCACCGCGAAGGGATTGACCACGCCCCCGGCCAACCCGATCAGGGCGGTGAGTTGAAGAATATCGAAGGCCAACTGGGCGGTCGTCTCCGAGGGGCGCGCCTCCCGGCCCATGGCCGGCGAGGCGGCCAGGATAAGGTTCATCAACGCCCCGACGCCGATCAGGCCGAAGCAGGCCGCCGGCGACAGCGGCCAGCCCAGGATCTTCCAGGTTATGAACACCCCGAGCATCTGGGCGAGCAGAAAGGCGCATCGCAGCATCACCACCGTGCGGGTGCGCAGCCGCCGGCCGAAACCCCCGCGCGCTTGCGCCTTGGCGGAGCCCGGCGTATCGGGGCGTCCTTCGTTCGCGCCCGGCGAGTCCAGGACCGAAGGGACCAATGGCTGGGACAGGGCCATGGATCCACGATGGCCCTAAACGCGCCGCCGCGCGAGAGCCCGAATGATCGCACCCCTCACCGAGAGAGTTCCATGACCCGACGCGGCCTGACCGTCCTGGCCCTGATCGTCGCCGTGATCCTGGGCGGCGGCCTCGTGACGTGGCGTCTGACCCGGTCCCAGGCCGCGCCCGCCGCGTCCGACATTGGCGGCCCCTTCCATCTCGTCGACCAGTCCGGACGGCCGGTGGATGAGCATCTGCTGGAAGGGAAATGGTCGGCGGTGTTCTTCGGCTACACCTTCTGCCCGGACGTCTGCCCCACGACCCTGGCCCGGCTCGGGGCCGTCACCGCGGCGCTTGGCCCAAGGGCCGACCGGTTCCAGGTGGTGTTCGTCACCGTCGATCCCGAGCGCGACACCCCCGCGGCCCTGGCCGCCTACCTGGCCAGCCCGACCTTTCCCAAGGCGGCGCGCGGCCTGACCGGCTCGCCCGAACAGATCGCCGCGGTCGCCAAGGCCTATCATGTCTATTATCAAAAGGTCCCTCAGGCGGGCTCCTACACCATGGATCATTCGGCGGTGATCTATCTGATGGACGCCAAGGGTCGCTTCGCCAGCCCGCTGGACCTGTCCGTCACGCCGACCGAAGCCGCCCGCGCGATCGAAAAAGCCATGACGGGCTAGGCGCCCCTCTTCGCACCTGCGAACATCCCGTGGTGGACTCGCCGCGATTGGCGCGCCATATCGGACTTTGGTCGAACAGCGAGACGCGATGCTCTACGCCCTGCACGAAACCGCCTACCGCACAGCCGCTCCCCTGAGCGCCGCCGCCCACATGGCGCGGGACTTCTGGCGATCACCCCTGAACATGGCGGGGAACACGGGACTGGGGCGGAACCTGTACGCCTCGGCCGACCTGCTCGCCAACCTCACCCGGCGCTATGGCAAGCCGGCCTGGCGCATCCACGCCGTGGCCATCAACGGCCAGGACGTGCCGGTGGCCTGCGAGACGGTGTGGACCTCACCCTGGGTGCGGCTGCTGCGCTTCACCCG
>CAIQDO010000672.1 GCA_903870555.1 uncultured Caulobacteraceae bacterium | reverse complement strand
GGCGAAGCGGGATTCGCCGGTGACGGGGTCGACCCGGTAGTCGTGGCAGTATTCGCTGAACGCCTCCGCCACCGAGGTCGACGGCGTGATCGGGTACCAGGCGCAGACAGACGCGCCTCCGTAGACGGCCCCGAGTCCGGCCGCGGTGTTGCCGTCCAGATAGATACGGTCGCCGACGCCGTCCGCCCGCCGCACCTTCAACCCAACGGTTCCTTGCAAGGGTTCGGCCGCTTGCCGGCCCATCGCCAGGGCTTCGAGATTGGGCCGGATCAGCCGGTCTTTCCCCTCGAACTGTTCCCTGATCAGGGTTTCGTAGACGCCCGGGTCGATGCCCAGAAGCGCGCCCAGGGCGCCGACGTAGATGATGTTCTTGAAGAGCTGCCTCTGCCTCGGGTCGGCGTAGGCGGCGTTGCACAGTTCGGTCAAAGGCAGCCCGAGCAGGGTGATATCGTCGCGAACCCCTCCGTGCGGCAGAGGCTTGGTCGAGTCATGGATGAGGTAACCGCCCGACTCGATTTCGAGGACGTCCTTTTTCCAGGTCTGGGGATTCATCGCGACCATAAGGTCGACACCACCGCGCCGGCCAAGGTGGCCGGCCTCGCTGACGCGCACCTCGTACCAGGTTGGCAGGCCCTGGATGTTGGACGGAAAAATGTTTCGCGCCGCCACCGGCACGCCCATGCGCAAGATCGACTTGGCGAACATGGCGTTGGCGCTGGCCGAGCCTGAGCCGTTCACATTGGCGAACTTGACCACGAAATCGTTGGTGGCCCGGAGAAGGGGGGGGCCCTGGAACAGGGTCGACGATTGAACTAGCTGCTGCATGCGCCCTCGGCATGGGTCACGTTAAGAAGAAACTGCTGCATGTCCCAGGCCCCTGTCGGGCAGCGTTCGGCGCAAAGCCCGCAGTGAAGGCAGACGTCCTCGTCCTTGACCATGATCTTCGTGGTCTTCAGAGGGCTCGACACATAAAGCGCCTGATCCAGATTGAGCGCGGGAGCCGTCAGAGCGCCGCGGAGTTCGCTTTCCTCGGCGTCGTGGGTGAAGGTGATGCAATCCATCGGGCAGATATCGACACAGGCGTCGCACTCGATGCACAGCGGTTCATGGAAGACGGTTTGAACATCGCAGTTGAGGCAGCGCCTAGCCTCCTCGTAGCCTGCCAGGGGATCGAAACCGAGCTCCACCTCCAGGCGAACGTTCGAAAGCGCTTCGACCTTGTCGCGCAGAGGGACGATATGACGACTCTTCAAAGAGACGTCGTTGTCGTAGCTCCATTCGTGGATGCCCATCTTCTGACTCACCAGGCTCACGCCCGGCTCAGGCCGAATCTGCGGATCCTCCCCCTGACAGAATTTGTGTATGGATATCGCCGCGTCGTGGCCGTGCGCCACGGCCCAGATGATGTTCTTCGGTCCGAAGGCGGCGTCACCGCCGAAAAACACCTTGGGATTGGTCGAGGCAAACGACACCTTGTCCACCACGGGCATGCCCCAGGAATCGAACTCCAGGCCGATGTCCCGCTCGATCCAAGGGAAGGCGTTTTCCTGGCCAACGGCCACCAGCACATCGTCGCAGGGATAATGTTCGTCGGGTTCGCCGGTCGGGACCAGGGAGCGCCGGCCCTTGGCGTCGAATTCCTGGCGCACCTTTTCGAAAACCATTCCAGTCAGTCGGCCGGCATCATGGGTGAAGGCCTTGGGCACCAGACAGTTGAGGATCGGAATGTCCTCATGCATGGCGTCCTCCTTCTCCCAGGGTGACGCCTTCATGTCCTCGAAAGCGGACCGGACAATCACCTTGACGTCCTCGCCGCCGAGACGACGCGAGGTCCTGCAACAGTCCATCGCCGTATTGCCGCCGCCAAGGACGATGACGCGGCGGCCGATCTTGTCGACATGGCCGAAGGACACATTCGACAGCCAGTCGATGCCGATGTGGATGTTGGCGGCGGCTTCCCACCGGCCCGGGACATCGAGATCGCGGCCGCGCGGGGCGCCGGACCCCACGAAGATGGCGTCGTAGTCCTCTTCAAGCAGCGCCTTGAGGCTGTCGATCCGCTCGCCCAGGCGCATGACCGGTCCAAGAGCGGTGATGTAGCCCACCTCTTCGTCGATCACCGATTCGGGCAGACGGAAGCGCGGAATCTGGCTGCGGACCATGCCGCCCGCTTTCGCATCGCCGTCGTAAACCACCAGCTCGTAGCCGAGCGGGGCCAGATCCCTTGCAACCGTAAGCGCGGCCGGGCCGGCTCCGACCAAAGCGATGCGCTTGCCATTCGACGTCGCCGCCCGCGGCGGCAGGCGATCGGCAATGGAGTCCTTGTTGTCGGCCGCTACTCGCTTGAGGCGACAGATCGCCACAGGGGCGTCCTCGACTCGCACGCGGCGGCACGCGGGCTCGCAGGGTCGGTCACAGGTGCGCCCGAGTATGCCGGGAAAGACGTTTGAGCGCCAATTGATCATGTAGGCGTCGGTGAACCGACCCTCGGCGATCAGCCTGATGTACTCGGGAACCGGAGTGTGGGCGGGACAAGCCCACTGGCAATCCACGACTCGGTGAAAATACTCGGGCGACTGAATATCGGTAGGCCGCAAACCGCCTAACCCTCACTTTCGTTTCCTCCGCCGCGTTCTCGACGGATCACTGATTCACCCCTGAAACGGGGCGTTGGCCGGGGTTTCTAAGATCAATGAGGTTCCGGCGCCAGCCTCTTGATATGGTCGGCTTCGAAGCCGTTGTCGTTCGCCCTCGATACCGCTTCGCGCGACGGCCCCCATGATTCAAAGCAAATCTGGCGTCAGACTGTTTGAGCACCGACACGGCCGCCTGGGCCCCCCGCCTGTGCCCTCAGCGTGCTTTCGCGGGCGGCGCCTCGGCTGTGGCCCGCCAGTCGGCGGCCGCGGCGGCGTAGAGCGCGACGATATCGGCAAGTTCCTGGCCGAGCGCCTGCGCCTTCTCCAGGCTGGCGCGACGCCAAAGGCGGTCGGCGACAATCACATCACTCAAGGGCGCGCCTCCGAGATCGAAGGCCTTGCGGGCGGATTCGTGTGAAGCCTTGGCCGTCGACTCGGCGCGTCCGAGCGTCGCAAGACGCTCCTCGTCCTGGGCCAGCGCGGAAAGGACATCGGACACCTGCGCGAAAGCCGTGATCACGGTCTGGCGATACTGGGCCAGATCCGCCCGGGCCTGAGCCTCCGCGGCCCGCCGATCGGCCCTGAGGGCGCCGCCGTCGAAGATCGGCAAGGTCAAGGTTGGTCCGAAGCTATAGGCCGAGGCATCGAAGCCAAAAAGCGAACCGGGCGTCAGGCCTTCCTGACTGAATGAGCCCGTCAGGCGAATGTCGGGATAGAGCTTGGCCGTCGCGGCCCCGATGAGGGCGGTATCGGCATGCAGTTGGGCCTCGGCCGCCAAGATGTCCGGGCGTCGGCGGACCAGGGCTGAAGGCAGATCCACCGGCACCGCCGTTGGCCTGATAAAGTCGTCGATCCCGAAATCTGGCGCGGCCCAGTCGCTCGGGGCGTCTCCCACCAGAATGGCGAGGGCG
>CAIQDO010000671.1 GCA_903870555.1 uncultured Caulobacteraceae bacterium | reverse complement strand
CATCGACACGCCATTGCGACTGGTCCGATCTGCGGAAGGTGCGCGCCTGACCAGTCTCACGGGCGACCTGATCGCCGAGGCCGGACCGGGCGACGCCGCGGACCTGCCGGCGCCCCCCAACTGCCCGACCCTCAAGGCGGCGCGCGAGGCAGGGGCTCGTTTCGTGGGGCTGGGCCGGCCGTTCCATCCGGTCTGTTTCACCTGCGCCGATGCGCTGGATGAGGGTTTTGGCCTGAGGGTCTTCGTCGGTCAGCTTGAGGGCGCCGCCGATGGCGTGGTGGCCGGTCCCTGGACGCCGCACGCCAACTTCGCCGACCCTGACGGCTTGGCAAGCGTTGAGGCCATCTGGGCCGCGCTCGATTGTCCAGGCTCGGTGGCCTGGGTCGTGCAGGGCGGGGGAGGCGGCCTTCTCGGCACCATGACGTGCGAGATCCTGCGCCGGCCCGCCGCGGGCGAAACCTGCATCGTGCTGGCCTGGCCGATCGAGGCCAGCGGTCGCAAGCGAGTCGCCGGAACGGCGCTGTTCTCGGCGGACGGCCAGCTCATGGCCCGCAGCCGTCAGATCTGGATCGGCCGACCGGTCTGAATCCCGATCTAGAGCCTGACGCCTTTAGACGGAACAGATCTAAAGGCTTAGTCAGACCCTATCTTTTTGAATTTAGGGCACGATTCAGAGTTTTGATGGTTCCGTCAGAAAACGTCGTGCTCTACGGGTCCACCCGCGCTTCCGCGTAGCCGCTGAGCACCTCGACGCCGTTCTGGTTCACCGTCTTGACGTCGAACTCCGCGAGGGTGACGCCGTCCTTCTCAGTGACGGCCTTTAGCGTCGCCGTCGAGTCCAGGGTGTCGCCCGGCCAGACTTGGCTGGTGAATCGCACGCCGTATTTCGTCAGGCGCGCGTCGCCGACATAGTCGGTCAGCATCTTGCCTGTCATGCCCATGGTCAGCATGCCGTGGGCGAACACCGACGGATAGCCGGCGACCTGGGTGGCGAAGACCTCGTCGGTGTGCAGCGGATTGTAGTCGCCGGACGAGCCGGCGTACTGGACGATCTGGGTGCGCTTGAGGTCCTCGACGAGGCGCGCGGTGTGGGTGTCTCCCACCTTCAGTTGGCTGGCTTTCAGGGCCATGACGCTCTCTCCTAGGCTTTCTGGTCGACGGGGCGCTCGGTGCGCACGCCGACGCCCCGTGCGGTGATCACCAGTTCGCCGTTCTGGTCGCGATATTCGGTGACGGATTCCGAGAAGATCAGCTTGCCGGAACGGCGGCCCTCCTTCTCCCAGGTCTTGCCTGGCAGGCTGGTGGCGGTGAGGACGTCTCCGGGCTTCAGGTGCCGGTGGTATTCGAAATGCTGTTCGGCGTGCAGGCCCGCCGCGGCGCCGCCGCCGCTTCCGCCGCCTTCCGTACGAGTTATGCCGGTCGGGTTCTTACCCGAGCCGAACCACGGCTTGCCGATTTTCGGACGCAGGAAATAATCCGGGTCGAACTGGGCGCTGGCCTGGGGAAAGGTCGGCGGGGCGATAATGGACCCGGCTTCGGTCTTGGCCGCGTAGGCCGGGTCGGCGTAGACGGGGTTGTCGTCGCCCACCGAGCGGGCGAACATCAGGATGTGCGACGCCTCGATGGGGAATGTCTTTGCGGCCATGGCCGTTCCTCTCCTTCGCGGCTCCTCTCCGGAAGCCGCGGCTATCTGACCGTGATTGATGCTGGGGCGTCAACCGGTTGTTTTCGGAAGGCGCTTCAGGCGATCTCCAGCCCCTCGAAGGTCCCCTTGGCGCGCCAGTCCCGGACCAGATCGTAGAACACCACGGGCCCCGGCCCATAGAGCTCGTCGAAGATGCCTCGGCCTTCGCCGGCCTTGCCTTCGCCGTTGTAGTAACCCGGCGTGCAGTCCGTTCTGAAGTCGAGGTTCATCTGCGGGCTCTGGCGGATGGTCTGGACCCAGCCGGCTTCGCCGTCCGGCGTCGGTTCGATCCGGCGCGCCTGGCGGGCCTTCGCCTCTCCGACCAGTTCCGCCACATGGCGGGTCTGTTCATCCAGCATGTGCGGGAAGTTGGCCGTCAGGGCGTTCTGGGTTACCCCCAGATGGAAGCAGTTCGGAAAACCGTGGCTGTAGAACCCGTGCAGCGTCTTCAGGCCGCCGGTCCAATGGTCGCTGAGGGTTACGCCATCTCGCCCTGTCACCTCGAAGCCGGCGCGGCGCGTGTAGGCGGTGCCGACCTCGAAGCCGGTGGCGAAGATCAGGCAGTCGACCTCATATTCGATACCGCCAAACACCAGCCCGGTTTCGGTGATGCGGTCGACGCCCCGACCGAGGGTGTCCACCAGCGTGACGTTCGGCCGGTTGAAGGTCGGCAGGTAGTCGTCGTTGAAGGTCGGCCGCTTGCAGAACTGGCGGTACCAGGGCTTCAGCGCCTCGGCCGTGGCGGGGTCCTCGACGATGGCGTCCACGCGGGCGCGAATCTGGTTCATCTTCCTGAAATCGGCCAACTCGACGGTTCGAGCCAGAACCTCGGGCGTCATGGCTTCGCCGGCTGCCATTCGGGCCGGGACCAGGGCCGAGAGGTTGCGGATGATGTCGGTCCAGCCGTCACTGACCATGTCCTCGTCCTGGAAGCCGCCGCTGACCAGGATGTTGAAGTTGTCCATCCGGCGCTTTTGCCAGCCCGGCTCAAGGCTTTTGGCCCATGTCGGATCGGTGGGCTTGTTGCCGCGTACATCGACGGACGACGGCGTCCGTTGGAAGACATGGAGTTGTTTGGCGTGGCGGCCGAGATGCGGCACGCATTGGATCGCCGTGGCGCCCGTGCCGATGATCGCCACCCGCTTGTCCGCCAGGCCGGTGAGGGCGCCCGAGGAATCCCCGCCCGTGTACCCGTAGTCCCAACGGCTGGTATGGAAGCTGTGGCCCTTGAAGGTCTCGATGCCGGGGATGCCGGGCAGCTTGGGGCGATTCAGCGGGCCGTTGGACATCACCACATAGCGGGCGGTGAAACGGTCGTTACGGCTGGTGGTGGCTTGCCAGACGCCCTCCGCCTCATTCCATGTCAGGTCGCGGATCTCGGTTTGGAAACAGGCGTCGCGATAGAGGTCGAAGGTCTCACCGATGCGACGGGCGTGGGCCAGGATTTCCGGTGCGTGGCTGTATTTCTCCTTCGGGATGTACCCGGTCTCCTCCAGCAGCGGCAGGTAGATGTAGGCCTCGATGTCGCACTGGGCGCCGGGATAGCGGTTCCAATACCAGGTGCCGCCGAAGTCACCGCCCTTCTCGATGATGCGAAGGCTGTCCACGCCGGCTTGCCGAAGGCGGGCGCCGGCCATCAGGCCGCCAAACCCGCCGCCGACGATCAGGACCTCGACAGTGTCGGCCAGGGACGCCCGGCTGAATCCCGGCTCAACGTAGGGATCGTCGATATAGTGGCTGAAATCGCCCGCCACCTCGACGTACTGGTCATTGCCTTCGGCCCTGAGGCGACGATCGCGCTCCAGGCGATATTTCTCACGCAGGGCATCGGGATCGAAGTCGATTTCTGCTGACGCGACGCCGGCAAGGGCTGCGGTGGGGTCGAGGTCCATGGTGTTCTTCCCTATGCCGTCGGAGCTTCGCCCGACGTTTTGGGTTACCATACAGGCGAAGGGCGGGGAGGCCAGATGATTGTGCGACGCGGTTCCAAGAGGGATTTCGCCTTGCCGGCGAACCCTGCTTAAAGAGGCGGGCGCGCCAACCTCGACCGCGGAGTCGCACGATGATCGGCCAAATTGCTTCGCTGTGGCGTCACCCGGTTAAAGGGTTCACCCCCGAGCGGCTGACTGAAGCGGTCCTGAACGCCGGCGGCT
>CAIQDO010000670.1 GCA_903870555.1 uncultured Caulobacteraceae bacterium | reverse complement strand
TGGCGGGCTCCGGCGGCGGGGCCGCGGGTTTCGGCGAACAGGCGGCCAGCAGGCCGAAGATCAGGATCAGGACGGTTCCGCGCATGGGCGGGAGATGACCGAGGATCGCCGGCCGGATCAAGTCTTGTCCGCGCCAAAACGAAGACTTAACGGACCCACCAGGCCTGAATTTTTTCCCGGGCCAGGAAGGCTTCGGCGCGGCGGCCGTGCAGCATGGCCAAGGTGGACAGCAGGCCGGCCTCCAGGCAGGTGGCCGCCGCCACCGTCACCGACCGGGGTGGGTCCTTCACCGGCCAGCCGGTTCGGGGATCGAGAATGTGGCTGTAGCGCACCCCGTTCCGCTCCAATCGACGGCGCGAGTCGCCGCTTGTGGTCAGGGCCCCTTGCGACAGCTCCAGATGGGCGTCGGCGTCGCCGAACCGGTCGACCGATTCGATCGCCACCCGCCAGCGCCCGCCGCCTGCCCGGGGACCGGACACCCGCAGATCGCCGCCGAAATTGACCAGCACAGGAACGCCGCGGGCCTCGGCCTGGATCTTCAGCAGCGCCGAATCGACGGCGTACTCCTTGCCGATGCCGCCGAGGTCGATCTCCATCCCCGTGGGCAGGGTGATCACGGGCGAGGCCCAGGTCACCTTTTCCCAACCAACCAATGGCAGGAGGGTCTTCACCTCCGCCCGGCTGGGGATGCGATTGGAGCCGTCGAACCGCCATAGACGCCGCAGCACGCCCGAGGTGACGTCGAACCGGCCGCCGCTCAGCTGGAAACACTGGTCGGCGTAGTCGAGCAGGGCGGCGGTCTCGGCGTCCACCGTCGTTGGCGCGCCTCCGGCGGCGTTGATCGTCGACAGTACGCTGTCGGGGCGATAGCGGCTGTACTTGGCCTCGATGCGCCGCGCCTCGGCCTCGCCGATTTCCCCCAGCCGCGCCGCGAGAGCCTTGTCGGAACTGTCGATCCGCACCTCGCAGGGCGAGGCCATGGCGGTGAAGCTCCAGACGAAGCCCTCCGCGACCGGCGTCAGCGCGCCCAAGGCTTGCGCCTCGGGAACGGGTTGGAGGCTGCCTTGAAACGCCAAGACGCCAACACCGCCAGGCGTGGAGAGGTCGGAAAGGCCTCTTGGCGTTTCCTTGGCGTCTTGGCGTTGAAAAACACCGCTTCCGTCGCCCAACCTCTCCTTAGGTCGCCCAGTCGCGACCCCGCTTAGTAGAACCCGAAGGTGAAGCCGACAATCACGCTGGTCGCCGACACCCCGGAGAACAGGTTTTCCGTGGCCAGGTCGCCGATCGCACCGGCCGGGTGGTTGTTACCCGACTGCTTGTAGTGCTCACCCTGGACATAGATTTCGCTGGTCGGGGTGAACTTCAGGCCGACCTTGCCGCCATAGGTGATGGCGTGGAAATCGGAAAGGCGGCTGTCGGAACTGGCGAAGCTCGGCAGGGTCTGGCCGGAGACCAGATAGTTGGTGAAGAAGTTCGCCGCGGTCTGCTTGTAGTAACGCGCCTGGGGTTCGACATAGAGCCAGGACCCAAGGGGGATGCGATCGGCGATGGCCGCCGTCACCGACTTGACGCCCCAGCTGTCCTGGTAGACGCGGGCGGAGGCGTCGACGTAGGTCGGGCCCAGAGCGATCTTGTTACCCCAGTACAGGCTCTGCCGCAGCCGGTTTCGCGGGCGGCTCTCGTAGAGGTATTTCAACGGCCCGCCGGTCACCGGATCGACGACGGAGAGGATACGGTAGGGATCGGTCTGGTAGCCAGCGCTCTCGCCGATGCTGTAGCTGAGCTGGGTCAGCCAATAGCGATTGAGCACCTGGGTCACCCCAGCCACCAGGCCCATCACCGTCTTCTGGGCGTTGCCGCCCTTGGCGTCGGCGCTCATCACGGTCAAGGGGCTTGGGGTGCCGAAGAAGGGCTTCGACAGGTCGTATTCGAAGTTCAGCCCCAGGGAGACCGTCGTGTTCTTGTGGTTGAGGTCGCGCGAGATCCCGGCGTTGACGGTGTAGGCGCTGTAGTCCCGTTCGGTGGAGGCGCTGAGGCCGCCGGAGAGTCGGGTGTCGGGATCCCAGAGCGTCGAGTAGCCGATGTCTCCGGCGAAGCGCTGGTCCTTGAAGCCGGAGTCGACCGGCAGGGCGTGGGCCGCGGCGGTGTACTGCCGGGCGATCACGCCCGTGCCCGGGATGGTGACGAGCGTGCTGTTGCCCGATGAGCCGGTGACCGACACGGTCTTTCCTGGCGAGTGGGCCGGCGTGGTGAAGGTCTGGGTCCCGCTCCAGGGCGCGGCGCCGTTGGGCGTGGCCCCGGTCAGGATGTCGCTGGTGAATTTCGCCGTCAGGATATCGCCATTGGTGGCGTTGAGCGTGCCGCTGATCACCGGCTCGGTGGCTTTCACCCGGCCGCCGGCCTCCTGATAGAACAGCACGGCGGCGTCGATGCGGGTCATGCCCAGCTCATTGGCGACATCGCTGGGCGGCGTGTCACCCTCGGCGGCCAGGGCGGCGGTGGCGGAGAGAAGATTGGCGGTCAGCAGGCCGAGGGCCAGGCTGATCCGGCGCGGACGTTTCCGGTTCAGTTGCATCCGCAGCCCCCGCCGTCGAAGGAGCGACCGCCGGCCGAGCCTTCCTTGCTGAAATAGATATGGTCCTGGTAGGCGGTGATGTGGGGGTGGGTGTTCAGCTGCATCGCCTGGCGGGCCAGGATGTC
>CAIQDO010000669.1 GCA_903870555.1 uncultured Caulobacteraceae bacterium | reverse complement strand
GGGGGGGGGGGGGGGGGGGGGGGGGGGCGCAGCCTGTCCGCCGAAGGCGTATCTCAGGCCCACCGTCACCGACTGGTCTTCATACCGGGCCTTGTAGGTCCGCGACTGGTTGAGAGTCCGCGAGTTGGCCACGAAGGCGCCCTTGTCGCTCGACAGATATCGATAGGTGACGTCCATGCTCAGGCTGTTGGTCAGATGGACCGCCACGCCGCCGAGGCCCTGATAGGCAAACACCGTATCGGTGCGGTCGACATGGAAGTCCTGGCTGCTGGGAGGCGGCAGACCGGCGCCGAGCAGCGTGCCATCGGCCCGCATGTTGGTGAACAGGGCGCCCGCGCCGCCACCGATGAAGGGATCGATGCGGGAATTGGGCAGGAGGTCGACAATGGCGTTGGCCATCAGCGACCAGGCGTCGAGATGGCCCTTGGGTTGGCCGCAGGTCCCGGTGATGTGGCCCCGGCCGTCGTAGGCCGCGCTGCTGCTGGAGTCGCACAGCAGGACCTGATTGCCGGCGAGGTTGCTCATGCCCTTGAGGCCGGCGGGTCTATAGCCGCCTTCGACTTCCATGCGGAAGTGCGGGGCGAACTGGTAGCCAAGCCGGCCGAAGCCGACGAGGTCGTCGTGCGTCTTGACCCGGAACGGCAGGTAGCCGGAAACGGTATCGATGGCGTCATAGTGGTGCAGCTGGTGCGCGCCGACGTCGATCGCCCCATACCATCCGTCCTGCGCCCAGGCGCCGGTCGTCGCGCAGGCGGCGGCCAGCGCCACTCCACCCAGTAATTTCAATCTCATTGGACTTCCCTCGTTGGACGTGGCGGAGGCCACGACGCTGGGCCTGCGATCGCTCACCGTTGCGTAATTCACCGGCCCCCTTTTGGTTCCGGGCGTGGCCGGAAAACGCCGGTTTTTGAGATGTCCACCCGTTTTCGGCCGCCTTCGGCGCTGCTATTCATCAGGACGCGACCGCTTGGTTGAAGCCGTCCGCCGAAAGCGAAGGTCTATGCCGATGGACGTCATCCTCGCCGTCGACGCCCCCGAACGGGACCAGGTGACGGTCGTTGCGGTTCAGCCCGTTTCCGACGCTGCGTGGCCGGCTCTGGCGGAAACACAGTCCCGTGCCACGCGGGCCGCGGCGGCGCTCGCCGCGTTCGACGGCAAGGCTGGCGCCCTGGCGCTGGCGGCGAGCCCAGACGGCGTGGTCGAGCACGTGCTGTTCGGGCTGGGAAGGGGCCGCGGCGCCATGGCCTATCGAGAATTGTCCGCCCGCCTTCCGGAAGGCGTCTACAGCCTCTCGCCGCCGGCCGGCCAGGATGACGGGGTCGACGCAACCGCCGCGGCCCTGGCCTGGGCCCTGGGAGCCTATCGGTTCGATCGCTACAAACAGAAACGGTCCGGGCCGCCACCCAGGCTGGCCGCCTCGACAGGTGTTGACGTCAACCGGGTGCGCGCCATCGCGACCGCCTGCGCCCTGGTGCGCGACATGGTCAATACGCCGGCCAACGACATGGGCCCTCTACAGGTCGAGACCATCGCCCGAGAGATCGCGCGGGCCCATGGCGCAAAGTTTTCGGTGACGGTGGGGGACGATCTGCTGGAAGCCGGTTATCCGGCGGTTCACGCGGTCGGGCGGGCCGCGGTCGCCGCGCGCGCGCCGCGCATGATCGAGATGACCTGGGGCGAGGCTGGCCGTCCGCTGGTGGCCCTGGTCGGCAAGGGCGTCGTGTTCGACACCGGAGGGCTGGATATCAAGCCGTCCGCCGGCATGCGCCTTATGAAGAAGGACATGGGCGGCGCCGCCCACGCCCTGGGTCTGGCCCGGATGATCATGGCGCTGAACCTGCCGGTTCGTCTCGCGGTGCTGATCCCGGCCGTAGAGAACGCCATCTCCGGCGACTCCATGCGGCCGGGCGATATCCTGGCTTCACGAAAAGGTCTGTCGATCGAGGTCGGCAACACCGACGCCGAAGGCCGGCTGGTGCTGGCCGACGCCCTGACCCGGGCGGCCGAGCTTGAGCCCGACATGACGGTGGATCTGGCCACCCTCACGGGCGCCGCGCGGGTGGCGCTGGGCCCCCAGGTGATCCCCTTCTATACCGACGACGACGCCCTCGCCGCCGGCCTCGCCACGGCTTCTGCGGCGGTCGAGGACCCGTTGTGGCGGATGCCTTTGTGGCAGCCCTACGCGCCGTCTCTCGACAGCGACGTCGCCGATATCAAGAACGATCCCGACGGCTGGGCTCAGGCGGGCTCGGTGACGGCGGCGCTGTTCCTGCAGCGGTTCGCGCCCAAGGGGGCCTGGGTTCATTTCGACATCTTCGCCTGGAATTCCCGGGCGCGGCCGGGCTGGCCCGTCGGGGCCGAGGCCCAGGCGATTCGCGCGATCCTGGCGATGCTTGAGGCGCGTTACCGGTGACCCTCGATCCGCGTCTGACCCTGGCCCGCCCCGATCTCGCCAGCGTGGCGCTGGAGGGCGTTGCGCGCGCTGATCGGTTCGCCGAGGCCAAGCCGATGCGGCTTGTGATCCCGGCGGCGCCGGTGCGCGGCGGCCCGAGCCTGGACGGCGAACAAATCGACCAGCTGCTGTTCGGCGAACGGTTCGACGTCGTCGAGATCGCGGGCGGGTTCGCGTGGGGTCAGGCGGCCCGGGACGGCTATGTCGGCTGGGTCGAGGCCGCCGCCCTGTCGCCGCGACCGCTGGAGGCCAGCCATCGGGTGACGGCCTTGCGGACCTTCGCCTTCGCCGAACCGTCGATCAAGACGCCGGCGCGGGGACCTTTCAGCCTCAACGCCCTGGTGACGGTGACCGAAGTCCGGGGGGCGCTGGCCTTCGCCGAAGGGGCGGGCTGGATGCCCCTTGCGCACCTGACCCCCGTGGGCGAGGCCTTTGCCGAGCCGGCCGACACCGCTGAACGATTCCTGGGAACCCCCTATCTGTGGGGCGGCCGAGACAGCCTCGGGATCGACTGTTCCGGCCTGATTCAGCAGGCCCTCTACGCCGCGGGGCGGGCCTGCCCGAGGGACTCCGACCAACAGGCGGAGCTGGGGACGTCGGCGCCGATCGCGGCCTTGGCGCGGGGCGATCTGGTGTTCTGGCGGGGCCATGTCGGGTTGATGCTGGATGGGGACCGGCTGCTCCACGCCAACGCCCACCACATGGCCGTGGCCATCGAGCCCCTTGCCGAGGCCGTCGGCCGTATCGCCGCCGGGGGAGGTTCGCCGGCCGTCTTCCGACGGATCTGAGCGGCGGATCCGGGGCGGCGTCAGATCTCTCCGGCGAGCACCCGGGAGAACAGGTCGCCATCGACATTGCCGCCCGACAGGATGATCGCCGTGGTCTGTTCGGACACGTCCAGCTTGCCCGCCAGCAGCGCCGCAAGGGCGACCACGCCGCCGGGCTCCACCACCAATTTGAGCGTCGCGAAGGCGAACCGCATCGCCTCCGCCACCTCGGCGTCGGTCACCGTCAATATGCCGGCCAGGGCCTCGCGCAGGATCGGGAAGGTGATGCGACCGGGCATGGGCGATTCGAGCGCATCGCAAAGGGATCGCGGCGCCGGCGGCGCCGCCCGCCGCTCGCCCGCCTCCAGGGACAGGCGCGTGTCGTCGAAACCGGCCGGCTCGACGCCGAACAGCCGGGTGGCGGGCGATAGCGCGCCGAGAGCCAGACTCACCCCCGCCATCAGGCCGCCGCCCCCCACGGGGGACAGCAGGGTGTCGATCGGCGCGCCCAGGGCGGCCGCCTGTTCGGTGATTTCCAGCCCGGCCGTTCCCTGGCCGGCGATGACGAAAGGATCGTCGAAGGCGGGAACCACGATGGCGCCTCGTTCGACGGCGGCGCTCTGGGCGATGGCTTCCCGGTCGTCCCGGGCCCGGTCGTAGAACCGCACGGCGGCGCCGTAGCCTCGGGTGGCGTCCACCTTCACGGCCGGCGCGTCGGAAGGCATGACGATCAACGCCGGCATGTTCAGCAGACGCGCCGCCAGCGCCACGCCCTGGGCGTGGTTGCCGGAGGAGAAGGCCACCACTCCGCCCACACGCTCGGCGGCCGACAGGCGGCTCAGACGATTATAGGCGCCGCGGAATTTGAACGCCCCCACCCGCTGCAGGGTCTCGGCCTTAATCAGCACCTGTCCGCCGAGCCGCTTGTTCAGGGCGGGGCTTTCCAGCAGGGGGGTGACGGCCGCGTGGCCGGCCAGGCGGCTGGCGGCCGAGCGCACGTCGGCGAAGGTGACCCGCGGCGTGGCGCTCATCGGGCGAACACCTGGGCGTCGTCGGCGAAGGCCTTGAATTCCAGGGCGTTCCCGGAAGGATCGAGGAAGAACAGGGTCTGCTGCTCTCCGGGCAGGCCCTTGAAGCGGGTCTGGGGGGCGATCAGGAACCGCACCCCGGCCGTGGTCAGGCGATCGGCGAGACTGCGCCATTCCTCTGGGCCAAGAATCAGCCCGAAGTGGCGGGCCGGGACGGCTTCGCTGTCGACCAGGTTGGTGCTTGGCGGCGCTTCCGCCGGCGCCAGATGGGCGACGATCTGGTGGCCATGAAAGTCGAAGTCCACCCATTCGGGCGACGAACGCCCCTCGGCGCATCCGAGCAGGTCGCCGTAGAAGGCCCGCGCCTCGGCGAGGTCGCGGACGGGAAAGGCGAGGTGGAAGCGAGGTCGCGTCATGGCCTTCTCTTAGCGCGCAGGGCCGCGTCCAGGAAAGCGGTCCTGGACTTCACCTGCGACCAACGCGCAATCTGCCGGTTTCCGACGCGTTCCAGTCCGAGAGTCCCCCCATGACCGCCCTGTCCATCGACGCCGAAACCTGGATCGCCGCCGGCGAGGCGGGATTGCCGGCCGCCATCGCCCTGCGTCGGGCCATCCACGCCGAGCCGGAACTCGGGCTGGACCTACCCAGGACCACCGCCAAGGTGCGGGCCGCCCTGGCCGGCCTGCCGCTGGAAATCCGTGAGGGGCCGTCGACCAGCGGCCTGATGGCCATCCTGCGCGGTCCGGCCAACGGGCGGACGGTGCTGCTGCGCGGGGATATGGACGCCCTGCCGCTGAACGAGGACACCGGCCTGGCCTTCACTTCGCTCAACCCTGGGGCGATGCACGCCTGCGGCCACGACACCCATGTGGCGATGTTGGCGGGGGCCGCCCGCGCGCTCTGCGACAGGCGCGAGCGTCTCACGGGCACGGTGATGTTCATGTTCCAGCCCGGCGAGGAGGGATGGCACGGCGCCCGGCACATGATCGCCGACGGCCTTCTGGACCCGGCGCCCGACGCCGCTTTCGCCCTGCACATCTCGCCCAACATGCCCGGCGGCGTGTTCGCCGGCCGCACCGGCCCGCTGCTGGCGTCGTCCGACAAGATCCGCATCAAGGTCCGCGGGTCGGGCGGCCACGCCTCGATGCCGCAGGACGCTCTCGATCCGATCCCGATCCTCTGCGAGATCGTCACCGCCCTTCAGGCCATGGTCACCCGCCGGATTTCCGTGTTCGACCCCGCCGTGATCACCATCGCCCGCATCGAGGCGGGCACCACCGACAACGTCATTCCCGAGGACGGGCGGTTGTGGGGCACCCTTCGCACCCTGTCCGAGCGCACCCGCGCGACCGCCCAGGCGGGCATCCGCCGGGTGGCCGAGCATGTCGCCGCCGCCCACGGGGCCGTGGCCGAGGTCGAGATCGACGCCGGGTTTCCCGTCACCGTCTGCGACGGCCGGGTGACCGACCTGGCGCGGCGCGCCGCCGAGACCCTGTTTGGCGAGGGCGCGTGGATGACCATGCCCACGCCGATGATGGGGGCCGAGGACTTCTCCTATGTTCTTCACCGCAGCCCCGGCGCCATGGCCTTCCTCGGCGCCGCGCCGGAGGGCGGCGACTACCGGACCTGCTGCGCCCTGCACTCCAATCGGATGGTGCTCGATGAGCGGGTGATGGCCCGCGGCATCGCCATGCATTGCGCCATGGCGGAGGCCGCGCTGTCGGGAGATCTTGAGCTTTAGGAGGCCGCCTCGTCCTTGCCGCGTGTCTTCTTGGCGGCCTTGACGGCCTTGCTGGCGGCGATGCCGCGGCGACGCTCGGCGGCTCGCAGGCCGCGGTCCTCCTTGCTCGCCAGGAGGGCCAACTCGCCGCGCAGCTTCTGGAATCCCTGCCAGCGGTCGATGTCGAGCGTTCCGGCGGTCAGGGCCTCGCGCACCGCGCAGCCGGGCTCGTTGGTATGGCCGCAGTCGTTGAACCGACAGGCGGCCGACAGGGCCTCGATATCCTCGAAGGTCGCGTCGAGTCCTTCGCCGGCGTCCATCAGGGCCAGTTCCCGCATGCCGGGTGTGTCCAGCACCAGGGCGCCGTCCGGCAGCAGGATCAGCTCCCGGTGGGTGGTGGTGTGGCGGCCCCGGGCGTCGTTCTCACGGATCTCGCCGGTGGACATCACCGTCTGGCCATACAAGGCGTTGACCAGGGTCGACTTGCCGGCCCCCGACGAGCCTACCAGCACCGCCGTCTCGGCGGGGCGCAGCAGCGCCCTCACGTCATCCAGTCCCTGGCCGGTGACGCAGGAGACCGCGATCACCGGCGCCTCGCCCGACAGCCGTCTCGCCTCGGCGACGGCGGTGTCGGGGTCGTCCGACAGATCGGCCTTGGTCAGTACAACCACCGGACGGGCTCCGCTCTGCCAGGCGCTGGCCAGGTAGCGCTCGAGCCGGCGGGCGTTGAATTCCGCGTTCATGGCGGTGACCAGGAAGGCGGTGTCGACATTGGCCGCGACCACCTGCACCGTCTGCTCCCGGTCGGCCGCCTTGCGGGTGAAGGCCGTGCGACGGGGCATCAGGACGTGGATCGTCGCCGCCCCTTCCTCGGTGCGCAGGGCCAGACCCACCCAGTCGCCGACGGCCGGATGGCCGGCCTCCCGGGCCTCGCGGACGAACCGGCCGGACAGTTGGGCGGACACCTCGCCCTGGTCGGTGACGACGACATAGTGGCTGCGTCGCTGGATGATCACGCGGCCGGGCACGAGTCCCTGTGCGGCATGTGGCGCGAAGTCGTGGCGGAGCGCGTCGCTCCAGCCGTAGCGTTCGATCAAGAGGTCAATCCTTCAGGTCGGATGGGCGTCGTCGCCGTCAATCGAACGCCGCGGCGAGGGCCTCGATGCCGACGTCTTCCTTGATCGTTCGCAGTTCGAAATAGATCGAGGCTATGCCCGCCGCGCCGATCAGGGCGGCGACGGCCTCCATCAGCGGCGCGATGACGAGTCGCTCCGCCGCGTCGGCCACGGCGGGGGCGGCGACATCAATCAGGCGGTCGATCACGCCAAGGCCGCCCTGCAGGACGATCCACAGCACGCCGAACAGGATGAACAGCAGCAGGATCGCCCCGCGATGGTTCCGTGTCAGGTCGCCGCTGCGGCCCATGGCGCTGAACACCCCGTGGCCCTCGACCACCTGGACCGGCGCGGCCACGCACAGCGACAGGGCCAGGATCAGGCCGGGGACCACGAACAGAAACAGGCCGAACGCCGAGGCGACGCTGGAGGCGATCGAGATGCCGATCAGCGGCAGGACGTTGCGGATCGCCGTGGCCAGGCAGTCGCCGAGCACCACCTTGCGGCCGTTCAGGTCGCTGATGGTGGCGTGGATCAGGGCCGCCTGCAGCAGGGCGCTGATCAGCAGGTTGAGCAGGCCGCCCAGAAAGATCGGCCCGAACCAGTCGATTTCGGGCGCCAGCACGCCTCGCCGCACCAGCCCGAGCGCCAGGGCCGGCAGGCCGGCCAGGGTCAGGGCGAGGCCGGCGAACACCGGCAGGTTACGGCTGATCACACCGGTCATCTGGCTCAGTACGCGCGCGATCTCGAAGCGTTCGGCGGGCGCGTACAGGGTCATGGCGCCCGCCGCGTCGTCATCAGGCGGTTTCCTTGACCTTGGCCCCGAGGATGAAGTCGTCGGGATTGGGGGTGACGGTGGCGTTCCAGTAGTCGACCAGGGGGAAGGGCCAGTTCTGCGACACCCTCCCGACGGCGTTCTTGTACCAGCTCGTCACGTTCGGCGAGCCCCAGGCCATCTGGGCGTTGGCGGCGTCGACCTTGGCGTTGAACGCGTCGTGCACGGCCTTTTTGACCTCCAGGGTCGGGGCTCCAGTCTGGGCCAGCAGCTTCAGGGCGCCGACAATGTAGCGCACCGAGCACTCCGAGAAGAAGATAATCGAGCCGTTCACGACGATATTGGTGTTGGGCCCATAGAGGATGAACAGGTTGGGGAAGCCGGGGGTCGTCATGCCCAGATAGGCGCGGGCGTCGCCGTTCCACGCTGTCTCCAGATCGACGCCGCCCCGCCCGACGATCTTCATCGGCCACAGGAAGCGGCTGGCGTGGAAGCCCGTGCCGAAAATCAGAACATCGGCCGGATGCTCCACGCCGTCCCGAGTGACGACACCCGTGGGGGTAATGCTAGCGATTCCCGCGGTGTTCAGGTCGACGTTGTCGCGTTTCAGGGCGTTCACCCAGACGCCATTGTCCACCAGGGCCCGCTTGCCGCCGATCGGATAGCGAGGCTCAAGCTTTTCCAGCAGGTCGGGCCGGTCGACCACCTGGGCCCTCAGGGCCTCCACCACCTGGGCGCGCAATTCGGCGTTGGCCTGGCCAACGGCCTCGGGGGGGCCGTTCCAGTCCGGATCGGCCTTTACGGCCTCATAGAATCCGTCCGTCAGCGTCCAGAACAGCCAGAAGCGGTACCACTTGCCGTAGAAGGGGACGTGGCCCAGCAGCCACTTTTTCCCCTCCGGCACGTCGTCGTGATAGGTCGGACCGGGCAGGGGCCAGGGCGGTGTGCGCTGGTAGATGTCCAGGTGGGCGACCTTGGGGGCGATCTCCGGGACGAACTGGAAGGCGCTGGCCCCGGTGCCGATTACCGCCACCCGCTTGCCGGTCAGGTCGACGTCCTTGCGCCAGCGGGCTGAGTGGAAGCTGGGGCCGTCGAAGGTCTCCAGCCCCTCGATGTCGGGATAGCGCGGGCGGTTGAGCTGGCCGACCGCCGTGACCAGGGCGTTGGCGACAAGGGTCTCGCGGCCGCCGTCCTTGGTGTGCACCGTGACCCGCCACCGGTTGGCGGCCTCGTCGAACACCGCCTCCTCGACTGTGGTCTCGAAGCGGATGTGCTCGCGCAGCCCGTGCTTGTCGGCCACCTTGCAGAAATAGTCGAGCAGCACCGGCTGGGTGGAATAGTACTGTGGGAAATCGTGATTGGGCTCGAAGGAGTAGGAATACATGTGGTTGGGATTGTCGACCCGGCAGCCGGGATAGACGTTCTCGAACCAGGTGCCGCCGGCGTCGGCGTTCTTCTCCAGGATGGTGAAGGGCACGCCCGCCTGCTTCAGGCGGATGCCGGTCAGCAGGCCCGACATGCCGGCCCCGACCACGATCACCGTCATCCGGCCAGCGGCGGCTTTCAGTTTCGGCTCGGACCAGTCCGGCGCCTTGGTGTCGACGCCGGTGAGCTGCAGTTCGTCGGTGAGGAAGGCGGCGTAGTTGGCGGGGATGTCGACGCCGGCGATGAAGTCCATCATCCGCCGCACCGTCTCGGGGGCCGGCGGGGCCGGCAGGGGCGCGCCGTCCAGGTGTTTTTGGATCGCGGCCTTGGCCCGGGCGCGCAGGTCGGCCGCAACCTCGGGCGAATAGCCGCCCAGCCTGGCCTCGGCCAAGGGATCATAGACCGCCCGACGCTCTTCGGTCAGCAGCGCGGCGTCGCCGGTCAGGTGGACCAGGGCCATCAGCAGGGCCGGCAGGTGGGCCTCGGCCAGGGCGGCGTCCAGGGTGGCGGATGGATCCGTCATGGTGTTCCTCTCGAGCTTATTGCTTTTGAGACTCCATAGCGAAATTGACCCGGCGATAGGAAGGCCCCGACCTGAACGTCAGGCGGAGCGGCCGCGCGCCTCGATGGCCCAGATCCCCACCAGGGTGTCGCCCTTCACAGCGTGATAGGCGTCGTAGAGATTGACCGTTGGGTCGCAGTGGGGGGCGGCGAAGGTGACCACCGAACCCAGGGCCGGCGGGGCCTCGCCGCTGGGGGGCACGACGCAGCCGTGTTCGTCGCCCATGAAGTGATAGGCGGAGCCCGCCGGGGCGCCGGCCAGGATCGGCGGCGAGCCGGCCTCGGTGGCGAAGGCCTTGAAGCCGGCGTCGACGGTGACCAGGAAGGCGTGGTTGGCGCTGATCACCCGGGCGTCGACGGCCAGGGCCGTTTCGAAGTTGACGCCGCCCGGCCCGGCCAGGTCGCAATCGGCATATTGCCGGTCCATGAACACATAGGAGCCGACCTGCAGCTCGGTCAGCACGCCCAGTTCGGCGTCTATGGCGTGGCTGCCGGTGCCGCCGCCCGTGACCAGGGCAGGGGCGAGGCCCGCCGCCTTCAAGGCCTCGATCACCGAACTCAGATAGGCCGTGCGCTCGATCATCGCCTCGCGCCTGCCGGCGAAATCCTCGATGTGCTGCTGTCCGCCGCAGTAGAACTGCACCCCGCCGAAGGTCATGGTCGGCGCGGCGTCGATGCGCGTGGCCAGGGCGACGGCGGCCTCGGCGTTGGCCACGCCGGTGCGGTGGATGCCCGGATCGATATCGACCAGCAGCGTCAGGGCGGCGCCGGTGCGAGCCAGGGCGTCGACGGCGTCCGGGTGGTCGACGGCGGCCAGCAGGCCCGGGCATCGGCCGGCCAGGGCGGCGAGGCGCGCGACGGCGGGGGCGCCCACCACCGGCGAGGTGATCAGGATGCCTTCGATCCCGGCGGCGTTGAGCGCCTCGGCTTCCCCGAGCTTGGCGCAGCACACCCCGACGGCGCCGGCGGCGATCTGCCGGCGGGCGATCTCGGCGCTCTTGTGGGTCTTGGCGTGCGGCCGCAGTTTCAGCCCCGCCGCCGCGGCGAAGGCGGCCATGCGCGCGATGTTGCGCTCCAGCGCCTCGACGTCGACGATCAGCGCCGGGGTGTTGAGCGCCGCGCGCGAGCCCTGCTGGCCG